>VGXD01000037.1 GCA_016873525.1 Nitrospira sp.
GTACCAAATCAAGTTGGACTCCAAAGAGATTCCGGTGGATGAAGCGCATCTCCTGAGCCGGATGGAGCGGTTCATCCTGCACGTCCAGGAGCACCGGCGGCAGGTGCTGATCGGGGCGGTTGCGGTGCTGGCCGTGATCGCGGCGGTGCTGGCCGTGGTCTGGTACGACCATCGCCAGGCGGAGCAGGCCCTGGAACTGCATCATCGGGCGACCACGCTCTACATCGACCGTCCCCTCGACAACGTGGCGAAGGCGGATGAGAACCTCAAACAAGCGATCGTGCTCTATCGGCAGGCGGCGGAGCAGTATCCGCGGAGCCCCACGGCCCCCTTGTCGCTCTATTATCTGGGCAATGCCCTGGTCCAGGCCAACGATCTGCCCGGCGCCATTGCCATTTATAAGAAATATGCGATGACGTACGGCGCCAATAAGATCCTGCTGGGCATGGTGTATCAGCGGTTGGGCTATGCGCACTTGCTGAACGGGGACCGGGAACAGGCCGTCAAGGCGTTTTCGTCTGTCTTGGATGTGCCGGGGGCGTTCAACAAGGACCAGATGTTGTTCGAGCTGGGGAAGCTGGAGGAAGTCCAGTCACGGCCGGAAGGCGCCTTGGCCCGGTATCAGGACTTGAACAAGAACTATCCCAACTCTCCCTTGACGAGCGAAGCCGCCGTTCGCATCAAGGCCTTGGAAGTCAAGAAGACGCCGGAGTCCGGCGCCTCAACGACCATGCCGCCCGCACCGGCCGAGCCGGCGAAGTAGGGGCTCCTCACGGAAGAAGGCGCAGGCGTGGTGCGGCGGGTCAGCGGCTGACGGTGAGGAGATCGCCGGGCCTGATCCGATGGCCGGTCAGGTGGTTCTTGCTCTTCAACTCGTGGACGGAGAGGCGAAAGCGTTTCGCAATCGTCGCGAGGCTGTCCCCCACCCGCACTCGGTATCCCTCCGTCGATTGAACCGTCTGAACCGGCGAGTCCTTGCGGCTCTTCCATTTGCTCGCTGTCTGGACGGAGGGCTTCCAGGCAGGAATCTGGGCCAACTGCTCCTCGATGGCGGCTTTCGTCCCCACCGGAACCTTCAACTGATACTCCGCGTCGCCGGGAGGCGTGACGTCTTTCAAGAGTTCCGGGTTCAGTCGCCGGAATTCATCGAAGGGGACGCCGGTCGTCTTCGCCAGGTCCCGGAAATGCACGGGGCGGGTGACCAACACTTCCTCGAAGTCGTGTGCGTCGGGTGTCTCCTGGCTGAATCCGAATTGATCGGGGTTCCTTGCGATGATCGTGGCGGCCATGATCCTCGGCACGTATTCCTTCGTTTCGCGTCGGAGGTGTTTGGTCTGGGCAATCTCCGAGAAACTCTCGGTGTTGGACTTTTGCAGCGCGCGCTGGACCTTCCCTTCGCCGGCGTTGTAGGCCGCCATCGCCAGCGGCCAGGCGCCGAAGAGATCGTACAGGTCCCGTAAGTACCGCGCGGCCGCCACCGTGGATTTATGCGGGTCTTTGCGTTCGTCCACGTATTGATCGACCCGGAGCCCGTACATTTGAGCGGTCCCCTTCATGAACTGCCAGGGGCCCGTGGCGCGGGCGCGTGAGCGGGCGTGGGGGTTGAAGCCGCTTTCGACGAGCGAGAGGAACACCAAGTCGCTGGGCAAGTCGAACTCCGTGAAAATGCGGTCGACCATGGGCTTGTAGCGACCCAGCCTGTCGAGCCACATTTCAAAACGGTCCCGGATGGCCGTGTGAAAGAACCGCAGATGGCCTTCCACCTTCCGATCGCGGACGATGGGGATGTTATAGATCGGTTCATCCTGGGTCGGCGCCGTTCGATCGGCTTCACCGGAGATCGACGCGGAGGCCTCGGCGTTTGCGATGCCGGCTTGGTCCCTTCCCTCTTGGTTCGCGTCGAGGGGAGCGAGGGGAGGTTGGTTCGAGGTTGCCGGCTCGACGGCGAGGGCCGGGTTTTCGGCCGATGCGGCCGGCGTCATCTCCGATGGCTCAAAGGTGACGCGCGGTTCCTGTCCCGCGATGGGAGGCAGGAGCGAACCGGTTTGGGGCGCCGCCGACTGACTCTGTTGGGGGCTTGCAACCGAATGATTTTCATGGGTAAGAGCTTCGGCCTGGGCCGTTCCGATGCTTTCGCCCATCGGCAATCCGCTGAGACTTGCCAGAAGAGCTGCCAAGACGAATCCAAGCAGGCGTGATAGTGGTCGTCGAGTCATGTTGCAAGGCCAAAATTTTATACGCATGCGTTTAGAGTAGCGGTCCATCGAGTGCTTGTCAAGAAACTTGTGCCTGGCGAGTCAGCCTCGCCGCCTTCTGTTTCCCCTCATCGTGCTCTATCGGTTGCCGTGAGCGGGAGCCTAAGCCAGGCCCTGGGCGGCCTGGCCTCGGCGGTGCGTAACCAGTTGGAAAATCGGCCGCTCAATCAGTGGACGACGGTCGCACGCGGGGCTGTCGTTGTCTTGACAGTGAGGAGGCCCAAGTGATAGCGTAACGCCCTTCCACGCGCTCAAACGGCTTTCAATTTTGTTGTGAGGAGAGCAGGACGATGTTGAAACGGTATTTGCTCGCCCCGGGTCCGACGCCGGTTCCCCCCGAAGTCATGCTGGCCATGGCCAGACCCATTATTCACCATCGGGCTCCGGAGTTTGCCCAGTTGTTCGGCGAAGTCCGGGAAGACCTCAAGTGGTTGTTTCAAACGAGAAACGAAGTCCTGATTCTGGCCTCCTCCGGGACCGGAGGGATGGAAGGTTCGGTGGCCAATTTTCTCTCGCCGGGCGACAAGGCCTTGGTCGTCAACGGGGGCAAGTTCGGCGAGCGCTGGGGCAAGCTCTGCAAGACCTTCGGCGTGCAGGTGACGGAACTCAAGGTGGAGTGGGGCCATGCGGTGAATCCCCAATTGGTGGCGGATGCGTTGAAGAAGGATCCGTCGATCAAGGCGGTGTATGTCCAGGCAAGCGAAACCTCCACGGCCGTGGCCCACGACACCAAGGCGCTGGCCGAAGTCGTGAAGCCCTACGAGGGCACGATCCTGGTCGTGGATGCGATTACCGCGCTGGGCGTGTTCGACCTGAAGACCGACGCCTGGGGGATCGACGTCGTTGTGACCGGTTCGCAGAAGGCCTTGATGCTGCCGCCGGGATTGGCCTTCGTCAGCGTCAGCGAGAAGGCCTGGCGGATGGCCGAGAAGGCGAAGAATGCGGCCTTCTATTTCAATTTCAAGAAGGAACGCGAATCGCAAGTCAAGAACCAGACGGCCTATACGCCGGCGGTGTCCATGATCCTGGGACTGCAGGAAGTCTTAAAGATGCTGAAGGCCGAAGGGTTGGAGGCGGTCTTTGCGCGGCAGGCCAAGCTGGCCCGGGCCATGCGCGAGGGGATGAAGGCCGCGGGGCTGGCGTTGTTCCCCAAGGAGTCGCCCAGCGACGCGCTGACGGCGGTCTGCGCTCCGGACGGGGTGGACGGCCAGGCCATCTACAAGAACTTGCGGGTGCAGTACGGCATCACGGCTGCCGGAGGACAGGATCATTTGAAGGGGAAGATTTTCCGGGTGTCCCACATGGGCTACATGGATTCCTTCGACGTGATCCTGACGCTGGCGGCCGTCGAGATGGTGCTGAAGGGGCTGGGACATTCCGTCAAGCTGGGCAGCGGAGTGGCCAAGGCTCAGGAACTGCTGATGGTCAAGGGATAACGGAAACGAGGCACGATGAAGATCCTGGTCAGCGATAGCTTGTCGAAGCAAGGGCTCGAAATCCTCCAGAAGGCCGGCTTTACCGTGGACGCGAAGACCAAGCTGTCCAAAGAGGAGCTGCTGAAGGAAATCAAGCAGTACGACGGACTCATCGTCCGGTCGGCGACGAAGGTGACGGCCGAGCTGATCGCCGCCGCCGACCGCCTGAAAGTCGTGGGACGCGCCGGATCCGGTTTGGACAACGTGGACACCCAGGCCGCCACCAGGCGCGGGATCGTGGTGATGAACACCCCCGGCGGCAACACCGTTACCACGGCCGAGCACACGATGGCGATGATCTGGTCGATGACTCGTCGCATTCCCCAAGCCACGGCCTCGATGAAGACGGGCAAGTGGGAAAAAGAAAAATTCATGGGCGTGGAACTCTACAACAAGACCTTGGGGATCGTGGGGATGGGGCAGATCGGCGGCTACCTGGCCAAGTTGGCCCAGGGGGTCTCGATGAACGTGATCGCCTACGATCCCTACCTGGCCGAGGAGCGCGCCCTCAAGATGGGGGTCGAGGTCGTCGAGCTGTCCGAACTGTATCGGCGCGCCGACGTCATCTCGGTGCACACGCCGCTCACGCCGGAGACCCGGTCGCTGATCAATGCGGCGGCCATCGCGCAGATGAAGTCCGGCGTGATGATCGCCAACTGCGCCAGAGGCGGGATCGTGAACGAGGCGGATCTCTACGAGGCCCTGAAGTCGAAGAAAGTGGCGGCCGCGGCCTTCGACGTGTTCGAGGAGGAGCCGGTCAAGGCGGAGCACCCGCTGCTGACCCTGGATAATTTTATCTGCACCCCCCACATCGGCGCCTCGACCGGGGAGGCGCAGGAAAACGTGGCGGTCGGGATCGCCGAGCAGATCGTGGACTATTTTACCAAGGGCATTGCGCGGGGCGCGGTCAACATCCCTTCCGTGCCGCCCGAGTTGCTTCCCCGATTGCAACCCTACCTGACGCTGGCGGAGAAAATCGGCTTGCTGCAAGCCCAGATCTACGAAGGGGGGCTGGAGCGGGTGACGGTGGAATACAACGGCGACGTGGCCGGGCTGGCGGTTGCGCCCTTGACGATCGCCGTGCTCAAGGGGTTGCTGACGCCGATTCTGGAAGACGCCGTCAACTTCGTCAACGCGCCGGTGATCGCCAAGGAGCGGGGGATCGAAGTCAAAGAGGTGAAGAGCAGCGACGCGGGGGATTTCACCAGCGTCATTCGCGTGCGCGTGGAGGCGGGGAAGAAAACCCACCGCCTGGCGGGCACGCTCTATCACCGCAAGGATCCGCGCATCATCGAGATCGACAATTTCCAGGTCGAGGTGATTCCCCAGGGACCGATGCTGCTGATCCTCAACGTGGACCGGCCCGGCGTCATCGGCGCGGTCGCGTCGGCCCTCGGCGCGCACCACGTCAACATCGCGCGGATGCAGTGCTCCCGCGAAGAGCAAGGCGGCCATGCCCTGCTGATCATCGGGCTGGATGCGCCCTTGCCGGCGGGAGTCCTCGATACCATCAAGCGGGGGGACAACATTCTCTCCGTCAAGCTGGTCGATCTCTCATAACCAGAGGCCGGGGATGCCGCAGGCGGTGAGTGGGTAGAGGGAGTCCTCCCACCGGCCCCTCGCTTCCAGCCTCGTGCCGGGATTCAATCCTATGTCCGGTTCCTCACCATCGAAGCGCGCGCGTCAGCCCGTCCGTCCGCCGGCGTCGGCGACGCCCCCGCGCGACCGCGCGCTGATTCCGGTCGGGATGTCCACGATGCTGCCCGATGCGGCCCAACGGGTCCGCCGGCTGGAAGAGACCTTGTTGGCCTTGTTGGGGCGCTGGGGCTATCAGGAGATCATTCCGCCCACCTTCGAATATTTGGATGTCCTGTCGGCCGGGTTGGAACCGGCCATGATCGAGCAGTGCTACAAGTTTGCGGACCGCACCACCGGCCGGATTCTGTTGTTGCGGCCGGACGTCACCGCGCAGATCGCCCGCATCGTCGCGATGGGCATGGTGGGCTCCAGCTTGCCGATTCGTTTGTCCTACCGCTCCACCGTGTTTCGGTACGAGCCGGAGCATGCGGGCCGCGAGCGCGAGATTTTTCAGGTGGGGGCCGAGCTGATCGGGGTGGACGACGTGGCGATGGACGCCGAGATCATCGCCTTGATGATCGAGTGCCTCAGGCAACTGGGTTTGACGGCGTTTACGATCTCGCTGGGACACGTCGGGTTCTTCAAGGCCCTCCTGGCCAGGACCGGCATGAGCCCGGAGGGACGGAAGCGGGCCGAACAGGCCGCGGCGCGCAAGGACCTGCCGCACCTCGAAGATATTCTTGCCCAGGAACGGGTGCCCAAGTCGGCGGCGCGGAGTATTTTGGAAGCGCCGAATCTCTACGGACGGGAGGAGGTCCTCCGGCGTGGCCGTGCGCTGGCCAGCCACGATCGCCGCCTGCAGGCTTCGTTGGACCGTTTGACCAAGGTCTATCGGCTGCTGGTGGAGGCCGGGCTGAAAGACCACCTCCTGTTGGACCTGGGGGAGTTTCGCGGGTTTGACTACTACGACGGCGTGGTGTTTGATGTCTTTGCCGACGGGGTGGGCTGCGAACTGGGCGGAGGGGGCCGGTACAACAACTTGATCGGCCGGTTCGGCCGGGACCTTCCTTCGACGGGCTTCGCCTTCGATGTGGATCGGCTCTTTCAGGCGATGGAGCGGGTCGGCGAGGGGACGTCCCGCGCCGGGGTTGATGCGCTGGTGGCGGCTCCGGCCCGCTGCTTCGGCCAGTTGTTCCAGGTGGCGCGTCTCTTGCGTGAGGCGGGTCTGCGGGTCCTCCAAGGGGTCCTGCGCGGGACCGATGCGGCGGCGATCGAAGCCATGGTCGATGAGGGCCGTCGGCTGGCGGCGTCTTCGGTGGTCATCTTCGGGGCGCCCACGGTGGCGGCCGGTGAGGCCCTGCTCATGACGGGCCCGGCGGTGTCGCGGCGCAAGACGGTCAAGATTCAGGAGTTGTCTGCCAGGCTGCTGAAACCGTAACGAGCGGCGTTCCGACGGCCGCGGGGCGTCCACGCTCTTCCATGACACAAAGAGACAAGGTGTGATGGTGTCATGAACCTCTCCGATTCGTCCGCCCCCAGACTGCCCCCGCAAAACATCGAAGCGGAGCAATCCGTCTTAGGCGCCATTCTGCTCGACAATGCGTCGATGGCCAAGGCCATGGAGGTCTTGACCGAGGAGAATTTCTACCGCACGGCCCATCGCAGAATTTACCAAGCCATGCTGGATCTTTCGGAGCACGGGGAGGCGATCGATCAGATTACGCTGACGGAGCACCTGAAGACCAAGGGCGATCTGGAGTCGGTCGGCGGGGCCGCCTACCTGGCGGAGCTGGTCCAGGTGGTTCCGACGGCGGCCAGCATCAAGTACCATTGCAAGATCGTGCGCGACAAAGCGCTCCTCCGTGACCTGATCACCACCTCCACCGAGGTGATTGCTCGCGGCTACGACGGCACCTCGCAGGTGGACGAGCTGATCGATTTCGCGGAACGGTCCGTCTTCAGCCTGGCGCAGGGCAAGCTCGGCCGGACATTCACCCGCCTCAAGGACATCATCAAAGAAAGCCTGGATCTCGTCGATGCGCTCCACAAGCGGGGGAAAAGCGTCACCGGCGTGCCGACCGGGTTCGAGGACCTCGACGAGCTGACCGCCGGCTTGCAGGCTTCCGATCTGGTGGTGATCGCCGGCCGTCCCAGCATGGGCAAGACGAGTCTGGCCCTCGGCATGGCCCAGAATGCGGCGATCAAGCACCAGCAGAAGGTGGGGATTTTCAGCCTGGAAATGTCCAAGGAGCAACTCGTGCTGCGCATGTTGAGTTCGGAAGCCTCGGTGGATTCCCATGCCCTGCGGATCGGGAAACTCCAGAAGGAAGACTGGTGGCGGCTGGCGGAGGCGGCCGGACGGCTGGAACAGGCGCCGATTTTCATCGACGACACGGGCGGGCTGACGGTGCAGCAGATGCGCGGGAAGGCCCGGCGGCTCAAGGCGGAAAGCGGCGGCCTCGATTTGCTGATCGTCGATTACCTCCAGCTCATGCAAGGCCGCAGCGACGCCGAATCGCGCCAGCAGGAGATCTCGGATATCTCCCGCTCCCTGAAGGCCCTGGCCAAGGAGTTGCAGGTGCCCATCGTGGCGCTCTCCCAGTTGAGCCGAGCCGTGGAGGCCCGCAAACCGCCGATCCCCATGCTGGCCGACCTGCGGGAAAGCGGGGCGATCGAGCAGGATGCCGACGTCGTGATGTTTATCTACCGGGATGAGGTCTACAATTCCGATTCGGAGGAAAAGGGGATCGCCCAGATCATGGTGAAGAAGCATCGTAACGGGCCGACCGGCGATGTGAAGCTGACCTTCCTCGACCGGTACGCCAAGTTCGGGGATTTCTCCGATCGCGAACAATCCTGAGGCCGTTTGACACCCCTCCTGCGACCCCGTATAATTTCTTCTACGTGAAAGACCAGTCCTCCCCATTTCCACCGATCAACAAGTTGCGGGGCCAGATGGCGACGAACCCCATCCGTAGGCGCGAGGCACTGCCGTTGCGGTGGGTTCGGGCGGTGCTGAGCCTGCTCGCGATCCCATTCATTGTGGTGTCCTGTGCGACGGTTCCGCAGGCGGGTACCGGTCCCGGTCCGTCGCGTGACCGGGTGTCTACCCCCCCGGCCCCTGCCTCATCCGCCGCACATCCCACCGATCCCCGCGCGTATTACCATTTTCTCCTCGGCTACCAGGCCGAGCAGGCTCAGGATGCGGATCGGGCGACTCGGGAATACCTGCTCGCTCTCCGGGGCGACCCCACGTCGATTTTCCTCAAAACGCGCCTGGCCGCGCTGTATTTTTCGCTGGGAGACCTCCCGACGGCGGTCCGGTTCGCCGACCGTGTGGCCGAGTCGGACGTGCAGGAGGCGGCGACGCTGGCATTGATTGCAGGCATCTATGCCGGAGCGGGGGAAGCCGACAAGGCCTTGGCTTTGTACGATCGGGCCATTGCGCAGAATCCGGAACACAACGAGGCCTATTTCTCGAAAGGCGTGCTGCTGGTTAACTTAAAGCGCCTCGAGGAGGCGGAACAGGTGTTCCAGCAGGGGATCGAGAAGGCCAAGGATTCACCGGTCGGCCATTACTATCTGGGGCGTATTGCAGTCGAGGCGAAACAATTCGACCGCGCGGCGGCCAGCTTCGAGCGGGCGATCTCCGCGAATCCCACGTTTGAACCGGCCTACCTCGCGTTGGCGGGGGTCTATGAATCCCAGCAGCAGCGGGAACCGGCCGTGGCCGTGTATCGCCGGTACCTGCACGTCGTCAACCCGCGCAACAAGGACGTCCAGCAACACATCATCCGGCTGTACCTCAACGACAAGCTGTATCGTGAGGCGCTTGCGGAGCTGGACGGCATGTTGAGCCTGGACCCCGACGATCTGGATGCGCAACTGCGCATCGGCCTGATCTACGGTGAGATGAAGGACTATCCCAAGGCCATCGCGCAATTGAACAAAATTCTGGCGGTGCGGCCGGCGGAACTCAGGGTGCGGGATTACCTGGCTTTCCTGTACGAGGAGCTGAAGGACTACGACCACGCAGTCGCCGCCTACGAGCAGAACCTGAAGCTGCAGCCCGCCTATGTCGACGGCCACATGCATCTTGGGTTTCTGCAATACCGGCTGAAACACTATCCGGATGCGATCGCCCATTTCACCGAGGCGGTGAAGCTGAATCCGAAACAGCCGGAAGGGCACCTGCTGCTGGGGCTTGCGCATGTGCAAACCGAGCAGTTTGTCCTGGCGACCAAGGCTTTCGAAGAGGGCGTTCGGTACAATCCCGGGAATCCGGACCTCCATTTCAACCTCGGCACGGCTTACGACAAGCTGAACCGGTTCGACGAAGTGGTGAAAGCCATGGAGACCGCCCTTCGTCTGGACCCGCAACATGCGGATGCGCTCAATTATCTGGGCTACAGCTACACCGAGCGCGGGATCAAGATCGAGGAAGCCGTTTCCCTGATCCAGCGGGCGGTGATCTTGAAACCCAACAACGGGTACTATGTGGACAGCCTGGGTTGGGCCTTCTTCAAGATGGGGCGGCTCGACGAGGCGCTCACGGAAATGAAGCGGGCAGCCTCGCTGGTCAAAGACGATCCGGTCATCTTCGAACACCTCGGCGAGGTCTATCTGCAACATGACCTCATTCCGGAAGCCAGGGAAGCCTGGCTCCATTCGTTGGAACTGGATCCGACCAATCTCAAATTGATGGAACGGTTTCAGGGTCGAGGGATGGGGGACCCGACGTCGGAAGAACGTGTCCGGCAAGCCAAACGGCGTGTTTCACAGCACGGCTCCTCTCACGAGGCGACGCCTTGAACGCTCGGCCATACCGCCCCGGACATTCAGGGAGAATCGCCGGTGGCGGGAAAGAGGTCGTGACGAGGATGCGCGGACAGCAGGGCTTCACCCTGATCGAGCTGATGATCGTGGTGGCTATCATCGGCATCTTGGCGGCCATCGCCATTCCCACGTATTTAAGGTGGCAGGGGCAGACCCGCCAGGCTGAAGCCAAGGTCAATCTCAGCGGGATCTTCGCGTCGGAGGTGGCCTTCTTCGGCGCAAACTCGCGGTTCAGCGGCTTCCAGGAGATCGGCTTCTCGCTGGCCGGCTCGACCAATCGCTACACCTATCGGACGCAGACCACGACGGTCGCCGGCGGCGTGGTGACGGCCGGCACGATTGCGACAGATACCATCAATGCGGGAATCGGGACGGTGGCGGCTGACAACACGGTTGTGCCGGCGGCCTCCAGCGGGATGGGCTTTACGGCCACGGCCACGGCGAACCTGGACAACGATCCGACCATCGACCAGTGGCACGTGAACGACCTCAAGCAGAACTTGCAGACTCCCGACACCAACGATGTGACCGGATAGTCTTCCGGCTGGCATTACCTGGCCCTGGTCCGGTGCCCTCCTCACGCGTCATCCTCTTTTGACGTCCTCAAAAGATTGACAAATTTTTGTCCTTACAGGCGGAAAGTGGAGAACCGCTGGAATGTCTTTGCTCCGTGTTTGTCGAGAAATAAAGTATCAAGCCATTGTAATTAATAGAAAATTGTATCATGGAGGCTAAGTTGTATATCCGGCATGAAATCTGCTGCGATAACGGGACAGAATAGCAGAAGCGTGGTTGTTCCAACGTGGCAACTGAGTACAGCTTAGCAAAGGGAGGAAAACAGATGTTGAAGTCATTGCGCGATCAACGAGGCTTCACCCTCATCGAGTTGATGATTGTGGTGGCCATTATCGGCATCTTGGCGGCCATCGCCATCCCCAACTTTCTCAGGTATCAGGCCCAGGCACGCCAAGCCGAGGCCAAGAGTAATCTGAGCGGAATCTTCGTGGCCCAGACGGCCTTTTTCGGCGAGAACTCGCGGTTCAGCGGCTTCCAGGAGATCGGCTTTCAGCTGGCCGGCTCGACCAATCGCTACACCTATCGGACACAGACCACGACGGTCGCCGGCGGCGTGGTGACGGCCGGCACGATTGCGACAGATACCATCAATGCGGGAATCGGGACGGTGGCGGCTGACAACACGGTTGTGCCGGCAGCCTCCAGCGGGATGGGCTTTACGGCCACGGCCACGGCGAACCTGGACAACGATCCGACCATCGACCAGTGGCACGTGAACGACCTCAAGCAGAATTTACAGACCCCCGACACCAACGACGTCACGGGTTAAGGTTGACTGGCCCTGGAAGGGGCGGACGGATGTCTGCCCCTTCCAGGGCCGTTTCGTGGAGCCCAGGCAGCACCTTCACCACGGCCTATTCCCTGAGGCCTATCGATTCTGTCATTCCCCTTTTTGCTCAGCGTCGAGTTGGGACGGCCGGTGTGGAAAGGTGAGGCCATCGACGGAGACGCTGTCAAACATGGCTTCTTCCGACACCCAGTGTCTCTCCATGACGGACCAATCACTCACTCCTTCTGACCGGCCCCTCGCGCACTCTTGTCACGATTGGCCGGCCTGGCTGTTTCTCCTTGCCGGGCTGTTTGTGTTTTCGCCGTTGCTTGAAGGCGGGACGACCCATCTGGCAGTCATGGTCATCCGGCTGCTCATTCTTCTCCTCTTGGGCATCTACGTGATGAACGGGGTTCGGACTGGGGCCCTGACCCTTATGCCGTTCCCTGTCGGCCCGGCCGTGCTGGCCTATCTGCTCCTCGCCGTCCTATCGACCATTCGGTCGCCCTATACCCATCAGAGTGTGCAGTGGCTCATCGTGTTGCTCAGCTACGCGGTGTTGCTCTATTTGCTTGTGTCTTGGCT
>VGXD01000038.1 GCA_016873525.1 Nitrospira sp.
TCCGTCCAACTCCCGTTCCCCAGACCGCACGCTGGATCGTGACCCGGACCTCGAAGACCTTTTGATGGTCCGGCCCGGACTCCCGCACCGTGACGTACTGAGGCAAGACCTCGAACCGCTTCTGGCACCACTCCTGAAGTTTCGTCTTATCGTCGCCGGCCGCCCCGCCGCCCTCCCGGATCGCGTCGAGATCCGGCGCGAGGACCCGAAGCGTGAAGGCCCGCGCCGGCTCCAGCCCGCCGTCCAGGTAGATCGCCGCGATCAGGGCCTCCAGCGCATCGGCCAGGAGCGAATTTTTCTCGCGTCCGCGCGTCAGCTCTTCGCCCCGTCCCAGCCGCAGCAGGCGTCCCAGTTCCACCCCCCGGGCGGCCTTGGCCAGCGAGACCTCGCTCACAAGCCCGGCTTTCAGCTTCGAGAGTTCCCCCTCGGTGAATCCCGGACAGGTGTGGGCCACGTACTCGCTGACGATCAGCGAGAGCACGGCGTCGCCCAGGAACTCGAGCCGCTCGTTGTCCCGGCCGCGAACCGCCTTGTCCGGCCCTTTGGCCTCGTTGACGTGAGAGGTGTGGGTGAGCGCTTCGTCGAGGAGTCGGGGCCGGCGGAACACGTACCCGATCCGCGCTTGCGCTTCGTCGATGAAGGAAGGCGCCATCCTGCTCCCGCCGCCTTCGCCGCGCGCAGCCGTCGCGACGCCGACGTTCAGGCGTTCCACCGCTTGAACAACACGCAGGCGTTGACCCCGCCGAACCCGAACGAGTTCGACAGCGCCACGTTCACCGTCGCCTGACGCGCCTTGCCCGGCACGTAGTCGAGATCGCATTCGGGATCGGGGTGTTCCAGATTCATGGTCGGCGGCACCACTCCCCGGTGGATCGCCAGGATGCTGAAGACCGCTTCGATCCCGCCTGCCGCGCCGAGGAGGTGGCCGGTCATGGACTTGGTGGAACTGACCGGAATGCGGTAGGCCAAGTCCCCGAACACCTGCTTGATGGCTTTGGTTTCGATGGCGTCGGCCATGGTCGAGGTGCCGTGCGCATTGATGTACCCGACCTCGTCCTTGGCAACCCCCGCGTCCTTGATCGCCAGCTCCATGCACCGCACGGCCCCCTCGCCGTCCTCCGACGGCGCCGTGATGTGGTAGGCGTCGGCATTCATGGCGTAGCCGACGATTTCGGCGTAGATCCTGGCGCCGCGCCGCTTGGCCGTTTCCAATTCTTCCAGCACCAGCACGCCGGCCCCCTCCCCCAGCACGAAGCCGTCCCGGTCCTTGTCGAAGGGACGGCTGGCGCGGGTGGGTTCCTCGTTGCGGCGGGACAAGGCCCGGGCGGCGGCAAAACCGGCCACCGTGAGCGGCGTGATCGCCGCCTCCGTGCCTCCGGCCAGCATCACATCCGCCTCGCCCCGCTGAATGATGCGGAACGCGTCGCCGATGCAATGGTTGCCGGTCGCACAGGCCGTGACCGCACAGGAGTTGGGCCCCCGCGCGCCCAGCCGGATGGCCACCTGCCCGGAGGCCAGGTTGATAATGACCATGGGGATGAAGAAGGGCGAAATCCGATCGGCCCCCTTCTCCAGCAAAATCTTATGGTAGTGTTCGATCGCCGGCAGTCCGCCGATGCCGGCGCCGATGTAGACCCCGACCCGCTCGGCGTTCTCGGCGGTGACCTTCAAGGCCGCATCATCCACCGCCAGCTGGCCGGCGCCAACGGCGTAGTGGATGAACGTGTCCATCTTCTTGATTTCTTTTTTCTCGATGAAGTCGGCGGGGTCGAAATCCTTGACCTCCCCCGCAATCTGGACGGGGAAGTCGGTAGGGTCGAATCGGGTGATGCGGGCGATGCCGGACGTCGCGGCGCAGAGCGCCTGCCAGGTTTTCTCGACGCCGGTCCCCAGGGGCGTAATCAGCCCCAGCCCGGTCACCACTACCCGTCGTGTCAGCCGCTCACGCATCGTCAGCCGCTCGCCTGCTACATCTTCTCCTTGATGTACTCGAGAGCGCGTCCCACCGTGAGGATCTTCTCCGCATCCTCGTCGGGGATTTCGATGTCGAACTCTTCTTCGAACGCCATCACGAGCTCGACAGTGTCGAGGGAATCCGCTCCCAGGTCATCGACGAAGGAGGCCTCCGGCACCACTTCATCCTCTTCCACACCGAGCTGTTCGGCGATAATTTTCTTGATCCGATCTTCGACCGCCATCGGTTTTTTTACCTCCTCACCCATGCGCAACCTCCTTCTGTTCTCTTCCTCGACGATTACAATCTCTCCCCGCCTGCGGCGCCGTCGTCACACCATCAGCATCCCGCCGTTGACGTGCAGCACCTGGCCGGTGATGTAGCCCGCCTCATCCGACGCCAGGAACCGGACCGCTTCGGCGATGTCCGAGGGCTGCCCCAGCCGGCCCAGCGGAATCTGTTTCTGCAGCGTGTCCTTCACGTCCGCCGGCAACCCCTGGGTCATGGCGGTGTCGATAAAGCCCGGCGCCACGGCGTTCACCGTCACCTGCCGGCTCGCATATTCCCGGGCCACGCTCTTCGTGAACCCGATCACGGCCGCCTTGGAGGCGGCGTAGTTGGCCTGTCCCGCATTGCCCATCGCCCCCACGATCGAGGCGATGTTGATGATCCGGCCGGAGCGTTGTTTGGTCATCGGCTGCAACGCCGCCTTCGTGCAGTGGAACGTGCCGTTGAGGTTGACCTGCAACACCAGGTTCCAGTCCTCTTCCTTCATCCGGAGCAGCAGCCCGTCCCGCGTAATTCCGGCATTGTTGACCAAGATGTCGATTTTCCCCCACTCCTTGAGGACCTGATCGACCATGCCCTTGGCGTCGTTCCAGTCCGCCACGTTGACCTTCACGTTCAGGGCCTTCCGGCCGAGCTTGGCGATGGCCGCCACGGCCTCCTCGGACCGCCCCGGATCCAAATCCGCCACGACGACATCGGCGCCGGCCCTGGCCAGCGTCTCCGCGATGGCCCGCCCGATTCCCTGGGCCGACCCGGTCACCACCGCGACTTTTCCTTCGAACGACATGTCAACTCTCCGTCTGAAAATCTCTGCCGTCATGAAAGTTGAACGTGCTCGAATCAATCCGAACCGAACACTTTCAGACTTTTCAACTTGCCGACTTTGCGACGCTCAAATGTTTCACCGTCGCCTCGAGCGACTTGGGGTCCTGCACGTTCAGGAGCACCGCATCGGGGACGATCCGCTTAACCAGTCCGCTCAACACGGTGCCGGGACCGACCTCGATAAAGGTCGTCACGCCCAACCCGCGCATGACGGCCACCGACTCTTCCCACCGCACCGGGGAGGGCAACTGCCGGATCAGCGACGCTTGCACGTCCGAGGCCGACCGCAAGGGCTTGGCCTCGGCATTGTTGACCAGCGGCACCGTTAAATCCGACCAGACCACTGCGCCCACATCGCCGGCAAGCCGATCCGCCGCCTTCTGCATGAGCGGCGTATGGACCGGCACGCTGACGGGCAGCGGAATGGCTTTCCGGCACCCCTTGGCCTTCGCCAGTTCGATCGCGCGTTCGACCGCCGCTTTTTCGCCGGCGATCACAATCTGCCCGGGGCAATTGAAATTCGCCGGGGCCACCACGCCGACCGCGGCGGCTTCGCGACATGCGTCCTGCACCAACTCCGGAGCCAGCCCCAAAATCGCCGCCACCAGCCCGCTGCCGGACGGGACCGCTTCGGCCATGTATCGCCCACGCTTCTGCACCAAGGCCACGGCCGCCCCGAAGGTCAATCCTCGCGCCGCCACCAATGCCGAGTACTCGCCGAGGCTGTGCCCGGCGACGGCGAGGGGACGCAGGCCGATCGGCTCCAGAAGCCGAAGAGCCGCAATGCTGGCTGTGAGCAAGGCGGGTTGCGTGTATTCGGTCAGGTTCAGACGGTCGGCCGGCCCTTCGAAACACAGCGCCGCGACATCATACCCGAGGATCGCCCCTGCTTCTTCGTAGACCGCTCGGACGAGCGAATGGGCCTCGTACAGCGCCCGCCCCATTCCGACCGATTGCGAGCCTTGGCCGGGAAAAATCAACCCAACGCCGGACCCCATAGCGGGATATGATATGAGGGATTCGTTTTCCATTGTCAACGAGAAAAAAACAAAACGCCTTCAGCTATCAGCTCATAGCCTTCCGCCTCAAGCTGACCACAGGCAATCCGCTCGCCGAGAGCCGACGGCTGCTAACTTTTCTCCTACCAGCGAATCACGGCCGAGGCCCAGGTCAAGCCGGCCCCAAACGCTTCCAGCATCACCAGATTGCCGGCCTTGACCCGGCCGCCCCTGACCGCCTCGTCCAAGGCCAGCGGGATCGAGGCGGCGGAGGTGTTGCCGTACCGGTCCATGTTGAGCACCACCTTCTCCATCGGCAAGCCCAGCCGCGTCACCACCGCCTTGATGATCCGGATGTTGGCTTGGTGCGGCACGTAGAGATCCAGATCCTCCACGGTCAGGTTGTTCGCGGCCAGGGCCTCGCGCGCCGCCTCTTCCAGCGTCTTGACGGCCACTTTGAAGGTCTCGTTGCCCTTCATCTTGATATGCTGTTGGCCCTCGGCCAGCAGCTTCTCCGAAGGCGGCAGGCGCGAGCCGCCGCCCGGCACGCAGATCAAATCCCAGAGGGTCCCATCGGCGTGCAAATGAGACGAGAGCATCCCCCGGTCTCCCTCGGAAGGACTCAGCACCGCCGCGCCCGCTCCGTCGCCGAAGAGCACGCAGGTGTTCCGGTCCGTCCAATCGGTCAGCATCGACATGACCTCGGTCCCGACCACCAGCACATGGCGCGAGCCGGTTCTGATGTAGGCGTCGCCGACACCCAGGGCATAGACGAATCCGCAGCAGGCCGCCGAAAGGTCGCAGGCCGCCGCGCGTCGGGCGCCGAGCCGGTGCTGAATCATGCAAGCCGTGGAGGGCAGCGGGGAATCGCCGGTGCAGGTGGCGACCAAAATCAGGTCCAGATCGGCCGCCGCAATGCCGGCCGCCGCCAGGGCGCGTTCGGCGGCCTTGGCCCCCAGGTCCGAGGCCGCCTCGCCGGGCGCCGCGATCCGCCGCTCGCGAATCCCGGTCCGTTCCACGATCCAGGCATCCGAGGTCGCCACCATGCGTTCCAGGTCCGCATTGGTCAGGACCCGCTCCGGCACATAGGAGCCGGTGCCGGCAATGCAGGCCCTCATGCCGGATCCTCGTCCTTGCCCGATTTGGCGCCCTGGGCGAGACTCTCTTCGATGTCCCGGCGGATGAGTTCGTTGAGCGAGCTTTCGGCCAACCCCTTGGCCCGCCGGATGGCGTTCTTGATCGCTTTGGGCGAGGAGCGGCCGTGGCAGATGATCGTGATGCCGTTGACCCCGAGCAGCGGCGCGCCCCCGAACTCCGCGTAGTCCATCCGCCGACGGAGCCGCAGCAGCGGGCCGGCCAGAAACAGATAGGACAGGCGCCCCAGAAAAGAGCCGGCGATCTCCTTCATCAGGAGCTTCTTGATGGTGTCCGCCAGGCCCTCGGAGATTTTCAGCGCGACGTTGCCGATGAAGCCGTCGCACACGATCACGTCGGCCTCCCCGCCGTAGACGTCCCGGCCTTCCACGTTGCCGATGAAATTGATCGGGCTGGCCTTGAGCAGCTTGAAGGCTTCCTTCGTCAGCTCGTTGCCCTTGGTGTCCTCTTCGCCGATGCTCAACAGCCCGAGCCTCGGATTGGGCTTGCCGAACACGTGCTTGCCGTATTCGTTGCCCATCAGCCCGAACTGGTACAGGTGCTGCGCGGTGCAGTCCACGTTGGCCCCCGCGTCCAACATCACCGCCGTGCCGGACAGCGTCGGCAGGGTGACCGCGATGGCCGGCCGCTCGACGCCCTTGATCACGCCCAGAATGAAGAACGCCGCCACCATGCTGGCGCCGGTGTTGCCGGCGCTGACGACGGCGTTGGCCTCGCCGCTCTTGACCAGCTCCGTCGCCACCCAAATGGAGGAGTCCCGCTTCTTGCGGGCCACCTGCGACGGGGATTCGTGCATATCCACCGTCTGGGGCGCATGACGGACTGACATGCGCGGGTCGGCGCAGCCCAGGCGGCGGACCTGTTCGTTGATCTTGGTTTCGTCCCCGACCAGGACGACTTCCAGATCCCACTCGCGGACCGCCTGCCAGGCGCCTTCGACGTTCGGGGCGGGGCCGTGATCCCCGCCCATCGCATCAACTGCAATTTTCATCGGATGCCAGAGGCCACAACGACTGCGGGCGACCCTAAGCTTCTTCGACGGCGATGACCGCCTTGCCTTTGTAGGTACCGCAACTGAGGCAGGTGTAGTGCGGGAGCTTGATCTCGTGGCATTGCGGACAGACCGACATGCTGGGCGGCACGATCTTCGATTTGCTCGTCCGCCGCTTATCCCGCCTGGCCCTGGATAGTTTGTGTTTAGGATTTGGCATCGTCGTTCCTCACTCGGTTGCTGGTCGTTCCAACCCCGCGACGTTCCTCGCGGGCGCGTCGTCTACTTCCCCTGAAGCCGTTTCAAAATCGCGAAGGGACCGTCTTGCCGCTCCTCCGGACACCCGCACTGGCGCTCGTTTCGGTCCTGCCCGCAGACCGGGCAAAGCCCCAGGCAGCTCTCCCGGCAGAGGGGCTGCATCGGCGTCGCCAGGATGATCTGTTCCCGCAGCATCTCGGCCAGGTCCAGTCGATCGCCGACGAGGGGATGCAGATCGTCGGCTTCGACCTCAACCTCCGGCTCGTCCGGCTCCGCCGCATCGCGCGATTCGATCCCCTCTCGCCCCGCGCGTCCCGGCGCCCGGCTTGACTGAGGCTGGCGCCGTGGCGGAGGCGTCTCGCGTCGATACTCGGCCGTAAACGGCAATTCGACGGACTCCTTGAACTCCGCGAGGCATCGAACGCATTGCCGCAAGAAGGTGCCGCCCAGGACGCCGGTCACGTGCGCTCCCTGTTCGAACGGCGCAATGTCCGCCGAGAGCGTCAACGCTCCCTCCACCCGCGCGTCCTCCGCCTCCAGCCCCAGCTCTTCCGGCTGGACCTCGCATACGGCGTGGAGCCCCTCGGCTGGAATCTCGGCAAGATGCGGGTTGGGCAGCGCCATCGGCCTCCCATCCTTCAGCAGTGCGTCCATTTCGTCTACAGACCCCCCTCCGGCAAGTCAAACCGATCGACGACTTGCGCGGGGGCGGTCTTACCGCTCTTCGGCGTAGGCCAGCATGGCGATCGTGCGCGCGCGCTTGATCGCGATCGTCAGCTCGCGCTGATGCCCCATGCAGTTGCCGGAGATCCGGCGCGGCACGATGCGGCCCCGCTCCGTCAGAAACCCTCTGAGCAGCCCCACGTCCTTATAATCGATGGGGGCCTTGTCATGGCAAAACCGGCACACTCGCCGGCGCTGAAATAACCGTCCGCCTCCTCGCTCCACGCTTCCCCTCCGTTAATGTGCCGGTTCTTCGTATTCGTAGGACTCGTCCGCCGGACCGGGCTGCCCGGACTGGCCGGATTCGCCGCCCGACTCCTGCCGCTTGGGCAGGAACGTGACGGTCTGGGCGACCACCTCGTGCTTGCTGCGCTTCTGGCCGTCTTCCGTTTCCCACCGGCGCTGCTGCAGCCGCCCGTCCACGATCACGCCGTTGCCTTTATTGAGATACTGCCCGCAATGCTCTGCCTGCTTGCCGAAGACCACGATGTCGATGTAACAGACCTCGTCTTTTAACTCTTCCCCTTGACGGAATTTGCGATTGACGGCCAGCCCGAAGCTGGTGACCGGAGTCCCGCTCGGCGTATACCGAAGCTCCGGGTTCTTCGTGAGGTTCCCGATCAGGATAACCTTATTGAACCCGGTCACGCTCAGGCTCCTTTGCCTCGGCCGCGGGCTTCGGCGGCGCGGCCAATTCTTGCCGGATGGTCATGAACTTGATCACGGCGTCTTCGAGCCGATAGGACCGCTCGAGTTCGCTCACCGCCTGCCCCCCCGACTTAAAGTGGAAAAAGACAAAGGTGCCCTTCCGCTCCCGCTTCACCTCGTAGGCCAACTTTTTCTTGCCCCAGTTCTCAGACTTCAGGAGCGTGCCCCCGGACTTCTCCAGGACGCCCTTCATCTTGTCGATGAGCTTATTGGTGTCTTCGTCGGGCAGAGTGGTGCGGATGATGAAAATAGACTCGTAGAGCTGCATGCCGGAAACCTCCTCATGGACCATTAAGAAACATGGGCCCCAGGACCCGGCCTGGAGCGAGGTGCGGGAAGGCCCCGCAAAGAAGTGGACCCTACCACAGCCCCGAACGGACTGTCAAACTTACGCAAGCCCGGCCTCGCACCCCATTGTCGGCGGCCGGCTAGACGTTGAAACGGAAAAAGACGATGTCGGCTTCCTTGATCACGTACTCCTTGCCCTCCAGCCGGAGCAAGCCCTTTTCCTTGACCCGGGCCTCCGATCCGCAGGCCAGGAGGTCGTCGTAGGTATAGACCTCGGCGCGAATGAAGCCGCGCTCCATGTCGGAGTGGATCTTGCCCGCTGCTTGGGGGGCTTTGGTCCCCGTCACAATCGGCCAGGCGCGGGACTCCGTTTCCCCGGCGGTGAAGAACGTCGTGAGATTCAGCAGCGCATAGGCCTCGCGCGTCAGCCTCACGAGGCCGGACTCCGCCAACCCCATTTCCTTCAAATAGTCGGCCCGCTCGGCCTCCGGCAAAGACCCCAGCTCTGCCTCCAGTTGACCGCAGATCGTCACCACCCGCGCCCCGCGCCGTTCGGCAAACTCGCGCACGGTCTTGACCAGCGGCTCGTCGGCCGCGCTCGACTCCGACACGTTCGCCACGAACAACACCGGTTTGGCGGCGAGCAACTGGCAGTCGTCGAGCAGGGCCCGCTCCTCCGGCGGGAACGACAGGTTGCCGAGCCACTCCCCCTTGTCGAGCCGCTCGACGAGCATCTGCACGAAGGCCATCTCCGCCGCCGCCTTCTTATCGCCCGCCCGAACTTTTTTCTCCACCTTCTGTTTGCGGCGCTCGAGGGTTTCAAGATCGGCCAGGATCAGCTCCGTTTCAATGATGCCGATGTCGCGGAGGGGATCCACGCTGCCGCTCACGTGCACCACATCGGTGCCATGAAAGCACCGGACCACGTGCACGAGGGCATCCACTTCCCTGATATGCCCGAGAAATTGGTTGCCCAGCCCCTCCCCCTTGCTCGCCCCTTCGACGAGCCCGGCGATGTCGCGCACCTCCAGCGTGCTCGGCGTCTTTTTCTTCGAGTGGAACACCTCCACCAACTTGTCCAAGCGAGGATCCGGCACCGGCGCGATCCCGGTATTCGGGTCCACCGTCGCAAAGGGATAATTGGCCGCCAGCGCGCTGCCGCCGACGAGCGCGTTGAAGACGGTCGTCTTCCCCACGTTCGGCAATCCGATCATTCCGCAACATAACCCCATAGAAAACCGTGACGGGTGAGGAGTGACAGGGAGCGAGTCGCCCGGGGATTTACCCCTTCTTACTCACCACCCATAACCCTTCACTCATCCTCCTCCTGTTTTGTCTTCACATTGAACCGATTCATGGCGGCCGCCATGCCGTCGGCCAGCACAGACTCCAGCGCCAGCACGGCTTGCTCGATCATCGCGTCGGCTTGCGGGACTTCCTCCGCCAAGAAGGGAGCCAGAACATAGTCGGCCACCGCGATCCCGAGGGGCGGACGTCCGATGCCGAGCTTCACCCGGCAAAACTCGTCTGTATCCAGGGTGGTGATGAGGGAGAGGATGCCGTTATGACCGCCGGGGCCCCCACGGCGCTTGAGACGCAGCCGCCCCAGCGGCAAATCCAAGTCGTCGTGGACGACGATCAAATGGTCGGAAAGCTGCTCCGGCGCAATCCCAAGCGACTCGACCAGAGCCTTGACCGGAGGCCCGCTCAGATTCATCCAGGCCAGGGGCTGAGCCAGGGCCACGTCCACAGGCCGCTCCGACGATCCGACCAGCCCGCGCCCCTGACGCACATCCCCCGCTGTCCGCAGGGGGATCGCCCACCTGGCCGCCGCCCGCTCCAACACCCGAAACCCGACATTGTGCCGGGTCCGGGCGTAGCGCTCGCCGGGATTGCCGAGCCCGACAATCAGCCGCAAGGCTACTTCTTCTTCTCCTCCTTGGCCTCTTTCTTCTCGCCGGCCTTGGCGCCGGCGGCGGCTTCTTTCTTCTCGCCGGCCTTGGCCTCGCCGGGCGCCGCCTTCTCGGCTCCTTCGGCCCCCTCTTCCTTCGCCTTGCCGATGACCTCAGGCTCCTTGCCCTCTTCCGCCCCCACGCCGCTGGTCAGCAGGGCTTCCAGCTTGGCGTCGGAGATCGGCGCCACGACGCTCACCACCATTTGATCGCCTTCATCCAAAACCTTGACCCCTTCGATGGCGGTCAACTCGCGGACGTGGACGCCCTGGCCGATGGCCAAATTCGAAGCGTCCACCTCGATGGCATCCGGAATCGCGGCCGGCAGACATTCGATGTGCAACTCGCGCAGATTGTGGTGCAGCGCGCCGCCTTCCTTGACTCCGGCCGGCAGCCCGCCGACCACGCTGACCGGCACCTTGACCCGGATCGCCTTGCTCATCGAAACCTCGAAGAGGTCCACGTGGAGCAACTCGCCCGTGACCGGATCGACCTGATAGTCGCGCAGCAGCGCGGTCCGGTTGGCCTTCCCCGTCCCGCCGGTGATGTTCAGGGAGATGAGGGCGGTGCTGCCGGCATGGGCGCGCAATGCCCGCGTCACGGTCTCCGGGTTCACGGTGAGCAAGAGGCATTCCCCTTCCCCGTAGATCACGGCCGGAATCTTCCCGCTCCGCCGCAGTTGTCGCGCCGCTCCCTTGCCCGCCTTCTCTCTCACTTCAGCCGCCATGTCGAATTTCATCTTCGTCCTCCCTCGCGTCTCTGACTATTTTTTTCTGATCGTCGTTGGGCGCACTCGTCGGATTCGTATGGGCTTCCCGCACAGCTCCTTGACCTCCGCTTGGACCCGGTGCGAACCCCCTCGCAACGCCGGATCGAATCCGTCAGGAGAAGAGCGAGCTGACCGACTCTTCTTCGTGGATGCGATTGATCGCCTCGCCCAACAGCGGCGCCACCGACAGGACCCGCAGCTTGGGGCACCGTTGCTCCTTCCCGTTCAGCGGGATCGTATTGGTGACCACCACCTCGGCCAAACAGGACGACTGCAGCCGCTCCAGCGCCGGGCCGGAAAGAACCGGATGCGTACAGCCGGCCCAGACCACCGCCGCCCCCTTGTCCACGCAGGCTTGCGCGCCCTGGACGATGGTGCCCGCCGTATCGATCATGTCGTCCAGGAGCAAGGCGTTCCGTCCCACGACGTCGCCGATGATGTTCATCACCTGGGCCTTGTTGGGCCCTTCGCGCCGCTTGTCGATGATCGCCAATTGCGCCTGAAGCCGCTTGGCAAAGGCCCTCGCGCGCTCCACTCCGCCCGCATCCGGCGAGACCACGACCAGATTCGAGCCGCCCCGCTTGCTGATGTAGTCCAACAGCACCGGGGCCGCATAGAGGTTATCCACGGGGATATTGAAGAAGCCCTGGATCTGGCCGGCATGGAGATCCATCGTGAGGACGCGATCGGCCCCGGCAGTCGTAATCAGGTCCGCCATGAGCTTGGCCGTAATCGGCACACGGGGCTGATCCTTGCGGTCCTGTCTGGCGTACCCGAAATAGGGAATGACGGCGGTGATTCGTGAAGCCGACGAACGTTTCAGCGCATCGATCATGATCAACAGTTCCATGACCGACGTATTGACCGGGGGGCTGCACGATTGGAGCACGAAGACATCCGCGCCCCGCACGTTTTCTTCGATGCGGACGCGAATTTCCCCGTCGCTGAAGGAGGACACGGTCGCCGCCCCCAGTCCGATGCCCAAATGGCCGCTGATTTCCTTGGCCAGGGCCGGGTTCGAATTGCCGGAAAATAGTTTCAGTTCTCGACTCATAAGCCCCTCCCGCATAATCGACGACCGACCGCAACCTTCGCGTCGCTGCCCGGCCGCCAAACACGGGTTTAAATG
>VGXD01000039.1 GCA_016873525.1 Nitrospira sp.
GTGGCGCGCATCCAGGTCGAAGAGCCGATCTACATCCGGCCGGCCGAACGCGTGAACTGGCTGTAACCCCACGCCAGGCCCTGCGCAGTCCGAGGGGCCGGATCCCCATGGGGATCCGGCCCCTCTTTCCTATTAGGGACCCGGCACAATCCGAATTACACACAAGGCGAAATGCGGTGTTAAAACACTGGCTGCGGGTTTCCCGCCCTCATTGGAGTCAGGTGCTGGTCAGCCTGCTGGTCGTTGTCCTGGGGTGGATGAGCGCCCAGGCTATGAACCAAGTCGATCGGGATCTCCGCATCTTGTATGCCGACTACACTCTGGCTGTCACGGACCTCGCCCATATCATGGCCGACATGATGCGGTACCGAAACACGATCATTCGGGCCTTGGAGTCGCAATCCCGGCAAGATTTTGAACGCATTATCTCGTCTCTGCAGGACCAGCGCGCACGCATCTATCAGGCTGTGGATCGTTATGCAGAGGCCAGTGTCAACACGGCGTCAGACGGACAGGAGGAGCGGCAAAGACTTCAGGCGGTGAAAGACAGTCTGGACGGCTACTTTGCGGCGGCGCGCCGGACCGTGAATCTTCTGACTCAAGTCTGGACCGCTGGATCTCCGCAAGAAGCGGCGGACTTTCGGCACCAAGCCGAGTTGCAAGCTGCTGAGAATGCCGGCCCGAAACTGGTGCAGGTCAGCGTTGCCTTGGAGGAACTGCTCGTGGTTGTCGCCGAAGTTGCCAAAAGCATGCGGGATGAAGGAACCCGCAAGGTCCGTGGGATCAGCGTTCTCCTTGTCGGCGGCAGCGCCTTGCTCGTCATGTTGAATTTGCTCGCGCTATGGCCTCCGGGCTCCCCACGCAAGGAACTTTCACCACCGGGGCTCCGTACAGAACCGACGCAGTCTTCCGCACTCATCAAGCCAACCGAAGAAGACTGATTCACGAATCCGGCTCGGTTTGGGCCGAATCGTACGGCCGAGAGGCCGATGAAAACCGGGGGTTGACAGTGGGGGCCGACTTGGGTATCGTGGGGCCCTTCGCGGGCTCGGCACGTCGGGCATGCCGATAGTCGTGCCGCGTTCGCCTACGGAGGACGGTCGCGTACTGTCACTGATTATCCGGAGGAATCGCCCACAAATCATCCACACCTAGCGCAGTTTCATCAAACAGTCAGGGTCGTTTCATTTCGTGTAATTGCATCAAAGGAGGCCGGTCCAATGCATTACTCTCAGGATTCGCTTCGCACTGTTTCTCGTTTCTTCGGTCTGCTGGTCGGCGGAGTCTTAATGGGGACTCCGCTGGCCATCTCGGCCGAACCCTCTCCCTCGCACACCGCTCATGCCACCGTCCAGCCGACGGCGATGTCCTCGCAGGCGTCGGGCTGGGCCGAGAAGCTCAAGGGCCAGACCATCATGGAAGACGCGATGGAAGGCCGTCCCGAGCGCGCGGCCATGGTGGAGCGGCAGCATGAGCGCATCATGTTGCAGATGGGCCAGGATGCCCAGATGCAGCACGTGAGCAACGGCATGTACAACAACATGTCCATGATGCACCAGTACGGAGCCGGCGGACAGGACTTGCTGCTCATGTCCGATGCGCGGACGGAGCCGGTCTCGGCGCAAGGCGGGCGGTGCCCGGCCCACGCGCCGGTCAAGGCCTACGACGTGTCGGCGATCAACGTGGAGATCACCCTCAATCAGTGGCTGGATTACTATCCCGGTTACATGTACGCCCTGACCGAGGATCTCGACAAGGTGCGCGCGGAAGAGGCCAAGAACAAGGCGGCGCGCGAGAAGGAAGGGTTCGATCCCGGCGCCGTGATCCCGGGGATCCAGGCGCAGTGGATTCAGCCCCTCGTGATCCGTGCGAACCAGGGAGACTGCCTCAAGATCACCTTGCGGAACAAGCTGGAGGGGGGCGAGGAAGTGAGCCTCCACATCCACGGCTCCAGCATGATGGTCAGCGCGACCGGGAAGCCGGCGACCACGACCAACTCGGATTCGATCGTCGCCAAGGACAAGAGCCAGGAGTTCGAGTGGTACATCCATCCGACCACGCAGGAAGGCGGCCGCCAGTTCCACAGCTTCAGCAACGACCGCGAACTGACGGTGATGGGCATGTTCGGGACCTTCGTCGTGGAGCCGAAGGGCTCTGAGTACCTGGAGCCGCTGGGCACCGGCGATCCGACGCCGGCCCGGAGCGGCTGGCAGGTGATGATCAAGAACGGCACCGGTCCGGACTTCCGCGAGTATGTGCTGATCTACCACGAAGTCGGCGACGAGGCGTTCCGCCCGGTGAACAAGAAGGGCGACTTCTTGCCGCAACGCGATCCGCTGACCGACGCCTACCGTCCGGGCGGCCGCGCGATCAACTATCGCAGCGAGCCCTTCGGCATCAACAACATGCACGTGCAGCACGAGTATTTCGGATTCGAAGACGAGTCGATGGGGTACAGCTCCTATACCTTCGGTGATCCGTCCCCCACGATTCCGCGTTCCTATATCGGC
Source organism: Nitrospira sp. (assembly GCA_016873525.1). Classification (GTDB taxonomy): domain Bacteria; phylum Nitrospirota; class Nitrospiria; order Nitrospirales; family Nitrospiraceae; genus SCVQ01. The sequence goes on from VGXD01000039.1 coordinate 2,511, forward strand.
GACCCGGCGAAGTTCCGCCTGGTGCACGGCGGCTCCGAAGTGTTCCACTCGCACCATCCGCACGGCGGGTCGATCCGGTGGCCGCGCAGCCCGCGGGCGATCGACGAGATGCCGATGTGGCATGCGGCCAAGAACGGTCCGGTGAAGTATCCGGTGATCCGGGCCAAGACGGACCGGGTGGACGTGGAAGTGATCGGGCCCTCCGAGGCGCTGGACCTGGAGACCGAGTGCGGCTCGGGTCTCTGCCAGCAGTTGGCCGGCGACTTCCTGTTCCACTGCCACGTCGCGCACCACTATGTGGCGGGCATGTGGGGCTACTGGCGCGTGTACAACACGCTGCAAGTCGGGGAGAACCGGAACGACACGATGCCGGACATGCGCGAGCTGCCGGACCGCAAGGGCCGCATCCCGTTCGGCGTGTCGTCGGAGAAGCTGATCGGCAAGACCGTGGATTGGTTCGGCAAGGCGTTCCAGATCGTCGAGAAGGGCAAGAGCAACTGGAAGTCGAACCCGGCGGTCGTGACCATCAAGGACTGGGTGGAGATGCAGTTGCCGACCCAGGGCAAGCCCGGCCACAAGGACGACGAAAAGGGCCAGATCATCGCCTATGACGCGACCGTGCTGGATTGGGCCTGGGACGGGACCCGCGCGATGAGCGAGCGGGAAAGCACGACCGACAATCCCAAGTACAAGTCCACGCATCCGGGCAAGCGGCACCCGGTCATGTTCGAGCCGGCGACGGGCAAAGTGGCCTGGCCGCACCTGACGCCGCACTTCGGCAAGCGGGTCATGTTCTCGCCGGGCCACGTGGGCGCGCCCTGGCTGGAAATGATCCACCAGGACGACGACGGCGAGCGGACCTCCGAACAGGCGAAGCCGGGCGAAAACGGGCGGTGGAGCCTCTGTCCGGAGAACGCCGGCCAGAAGTACTACAACATCCACTTCATCAAGCTGCCGATCACCATGGCCAAGAAGCAGGGCAAAGAGCCGGCCGTGGTGGACCCGAACGGCTTGATCTACGTGCTGCACGAGGAAGAGAAGGCGATCCGGGCGAACGACGACCTCAAGTATCCGCTCGTGTATCGCGCCAATATCTACGATTGCATCGATTGGATGCTGACCAGCGAGTGGGATGACGACGACTACACGAACTTCCAGTCGTCCAAGATCAACATCCACCCGCACTTCCTGCAGTTCGACAACCAGGCGTCGGACGGGGTGATCACCGGCTTCTCCTACGAGCAGTCGGTGCGGCCGTTCACGATGCTGGAGAAGAAGAACAAGAAGGGCCTCCCGGCCCCGATGAACACGGTCATGACGGCGGCCGCGAAGAAGGGCGGCAAGACCATTTCAGTGAAGAACGCGGCCCAGTACCACGTGAAGACGGAAATCCTGGTCGGGGCGGACAACGTGCAAGGCAACGAAGTGGCCCGGATCGCGGCGATCAGCGGGAACACGATCACCTTGCAGCGCCCGCTCAAGCACGACCACCCGGCCAACGACATCGTGACCGTGGAGTTCGTGCGGCAGCGGCTCTGGGCGGATTCCGATGTGGGGACCGTGTTCTGGCACGACCACGCCTTCGGCGCCACGACCTGGCCGCACGGCGGGTTCGGGACGCTGATCGTCGAGCCGGTGGGGTCCACCTACCACGATCCCAAGACCGGGAAGCCGATCCGCAGCGGGCCCATCGCCGACATCCGGACGGTGGAGCCGGTCGGGTACGGCGTGAACGGCAGCTTCCGCGAATTGATGGTGCAGGTGCACGATACGGTGCCGCACACGGTGAACATCGTCACGAGCGGCAACCCGCCGGGCCAGCCCATCGAGGTGGCGTTGGAAGCGGGCAAGACCGTGTCGTTCATGATGCCGGACAAGATTTACATGACGCCGATGCCGTTCCTGAACGGCGGGACGCACACGACCGGCAGCGGCCTGAATTTCCGGGCCGAGCCGATCGCGCAGCGGTTGGCCAACAATCCGGAGACGTCGCAGATTTTCAGCAGCGCGGTGCACGGAGACCCGGATACGCCCATGCTGCGGGCCTACGTCGGCGACACGATGGTCTTCCGTCTGTTGCATACCTTGATGAACGAGACGATGACCTGGACCCTCTCGGGCCATACGTTCTTGTCCGAGCGCTATGCGGGGGACGCCAACCGGAAGTACTCGATGCACATCGGCATCGCCGAGCGGTATGACCTGGTTGTGCCGGCGGCGGGCGGCCCCAGGGCCCAGGCGGGCGACTACATCCACTTCAATGGCCGGTCTTCCAAGTTCTCCGAGGGAGGCTGGGGCATTGTGCGGGTGTTCGACAAGGATCAGCAGGATCTCCAGAAGCTGCCGGCCGGGTACTCCAGGCGGAATGAGATGCCGGAAGCGAAGCCGGTGTGTCCGGCGGACGCGCCGGTGAAGACCTTCAATGTGGTGGCCGTGGACTATCCGTCCATGAAGTTCAACCCGAAGGCGCCGGAGTCCATCGAGGTCGATTTCGAGCGGAAGATTCAGGTGTCCAATCCCGACGCGAAGATCTACGTGTTGGAGGAGGACATCGCCAAGGTGGCCACCGGCGTCCAGCCGATGCCGCTGACGCTCCGCGCGAACGTCGGGGACTGTCTGAAAGTCAATCTGAAGAACAAGATGAAGCAGGGCCGGGCGTCCTTCTCGGCCATCGGGCTGGCCTTCGACCCGAAGGATTCTCTCGGCGCCAACGTCGGGAACAATCCGGGCGACCAGACGATTGCGCCGGGCGAGAGCCGGACCTATACCTACTACGCGGACCCCTTCCTTGGGGAAGCGTCGTCGTTGGTGTGGGACTGGGGCAACGTGATGATGAACCCGCGCAACGGTCTGTTCGGCGCGGTCATCATCGGGCCCAAGGGATCCAAGTACCGGGACCCCAAGACCGGCGAGGATATCTCTCAGAAGAACAGCTGGATTGCGGACGTGATCATTGACCGCTCGGTCTCGGGCAACGAGATGCGGGCCAACTACCGCGACGCCGCGTTGTTCTTCCAGGACGAGGACAACATCATCGGCACCAGCTTCATGCCCTACGTGCAGAACGTGGCGGGGCTGACCGGCGTGAATTACCGGTCGGAACCCTACAAGTTCCGCGAGGAGAGCGGCTGTTCGCTGGGGAAGATGTTCCAGCCGTGCAAGGCGGACAAGCCGGAAGATCCGGTGACGCCGATCATCGAGACCCATGCGGGCGATCCGGTCCGTATCCACGTGTTCGGCGCGAACAACGAGCAGAATCAGATGTTCAGCGTCGAGAAGCACGAGTGGCCGATCGAGCCCTTCATGCGCGGGGCCGACCAGATCAGCGTGGTCGAGTTCTCCGGGTCGGAGGCGATCGATGCCTTCCTCCGGTCGGCCGGCGGTCCCTACCGCGTGCCGGGGGACTATGTCTGGAGCAACCAGCGGTTGCCCTACTCGCAGTCCGGACAGTGGGGCTATCTGCGGGTGTTGCCGTCCGGCGATCAGCGGCTCCTGCCGCTCGCCGGAGCGACTCCCGGCATGAAGAAGGCCGAAGTGGAGCAGCCGGAAGCCGCGCGGGCGATCCCGGTGGCCTCGAAGTAACGACGGCCTGCCCACGAATGTGAGACAGACGAAGGGGGAGCCGTCCAGGCTCCCCCTTTTTTATGATACGATGGGCGCAATCGATTGGTTTGTCGAGGGGGGTATGTATTCGGAGGCCGGCATGAACTACGTGCGTGTTGCGATGGCTCTGGCGCTGCTGATGGCGGCGGCGCCGGCATGGGCTTATGAGGAAACAACGGTGACTGACGGCGGCGCCATTACGGGCACGGTGACCGTCGCCGGCGGCAAGCCGGCGCCCAAGGGGTTCAACCTGATCACCTTTCCGGACCCCGTCTACTGCGGGCGCATTTCAACCGGGACGGGGTGGCGGTTGCTGAATGACTTCACGATTGCCTCGGACGGGCGGCTGAAGGATGTGGTCGTGCTGCTCAAGGAGATTCCTCGCGGAAAGGCCTTTGCCTTCAGGCCGCCGACCATCGAAGCGAGAGATTGTCAGTTCCAGCCGTTTTTGACGGTGGTGCGCGACCAGGCCGAAGTGGCCATCGTCAACATGGACCCGGTGATGCACGACATCCAGGCCTATGAAACCTCGCAGCTCGGTCCGCGCGTCCTCTTCAACACGCCCCTGCCGATGAATCCCCATCATCCTCGCATGGGCGTGGACGCGGAGTACCACAAGCATATCCCGGGTGAACCGGTCAAAAAAGACGTTCACATGACCAAGGGGCGGCGGTTCTTCGTCATGCAATGCGGGTTCCATGCCTACATGGAGAGTTGGGGGCTTGTGATCGACAACCCCTATTACGCGGTGACGAAGGGGGACGGCACGTTCTCGATTCCGGATGTTCCGCCGGGAGAGTACGTGCTCATGGCCTGGCATCCCTCGCTCGGCAAGATGTTGGAGCAGAAGGTCACCGTGCCGGCCAAGCAAACCGTCCAGGCCGACTTTACGATCGAGTCTCCCAAGGGCCGCCGGAGCGCCCACGAGATCGAAGAGAATCCGAGATTCGGGCTCGAGGCGCTCGGCAAGACCGTCGCGATCAAGCCCACGCTGGAGTTGCAGCAGCCGTAATTCGTGCCGCGTGAAACGTGCGGGGTGATGCGTGAAGAGTCGTCGGTTCGACGCGAGGCGCGCTTTGCGAGCGACGAGGGTCGCGGCGCTGGTCGTGGCTGCGGCGGCTGCCCTGATGGTCCGGCCTGGCTGGGCCTACGAGGTGACCGACGTCCAGGCGGGAGGCGTCGTGGCCGGGCGGGTCAGCTTGGAGGGGCCCGTTCCGGCCCCGAAGGCCTACAATCTGGTCATCTACCCGGACCCCCAGTACTGCGGCAGGATTTCGAACGGCAACGGCTGGCGGCTGTTGCACGATTTCGCCGCCGATGGCGCCGGCGGGCTCAAGGACGCCGTGGTCATGATCGAGGGCATTGCTTCCGGCAAGGCCTTCGATGTCTCGGTCCCTCACGTGGAGGCCCGCGATTGCAAGTTCCTGCCCTTCGTGACGGTCGTGCGCGACGGGCATGCCGTCGAGGTCGTCAACATGGACCCGGTGATGCACGACATCCAGGCCTATGAAACCTCCACCCACCTCGGGGCGAGGGTCCTGTTCAATGCGCCCCTGCCGATGAACAGGCACCACAAGCGGGGAGACTTGCACGCCTCTCACGAGCACGAGCTGGGCAAGTCCCTGCTGGGACCGCTCTATCTGAGCAAGGGACGGCGCACCTTCGTCATGCAGTGCGGCTTCCATCCCTACATGGAAAGCTGGGCGCTGGCCATCGACAATCCGTACTACGCGATCACCGATGTCTCCGGAGCGTTCACCATCGCGGACGTTCCCCCCGGCACCTACCGGCTGGTCGCCTGGCACCCCCAAGCGGGTCTGGTGTCCGACCGGATGGTTACGGTGGAGCCGAACGGAACCGTCACGGCGGCCCTCTCGCTGAAGGCCCCGGGCCGGCATCGCACGGCCCATGAAGTGGTGGAGAACCCCCGCTTCGGTCCCGGCGTGCTTGGCCGCCCCGTCGAGATCGTCCCGATCGTGGAGCGACAGCACTGATCCATGCCGGGACGCGGCGATTCGGACAGTCCCTCAGAAACAATCCTTCCACGCCGAGTTGGTCGGTCGTCAACCCGGATCGTTGCAGTTGTTCCACAAAATATGGCAAGACGGTAGGCGTGGGCCTCAGACCCTTGCGTCAGTTGAGAAAGGCATATTGGATGGAGAAGGTATTGAACGAGAGACAGGGCAGGACGGAGCCGACGGGGAGAATGAGGCGAGGTCTTGTCTGCGCGCTGGCGCTGGCCGGCCTCTTCTGTGGGGCGGAGAGCCTGTCGGCGGCCGGCCCGAAAGAGGCGGAGGGCCTCCGGGAGGCGCAGGCGGCGTTTGAACAACGTCAGTACGACCGCGCGTTGTCTGCGCTGGCGCCCTTGCTCAAGGAGGGGAGCCCCTCGCCGGACGTGTCGGCATTGGCGATCAAGGCCTTCGTCAAAAGCGGGAAACCGCTCGACGCGCTGAAGGAATATGAGCGGCTGGAGGCGAAGCGGGGCAAGGATGATGTCCCCCTCTTGCGGGAGGTGGCGATCGGATTCATTACACCGGTCCTCAAAGACATGCGGGAGCAAATGCGGGGCGCTGGCTATACGGCGCTCAAGGAATTGCATTCCGATGACGTGATTCCCTATCTCGAAGATGGCTTGAGCGACGGGTCCGGGTTGGTGCGGACGCTTGCCGCCGAGGGGCTGGGCCGTCTCAAAACGGGGCAGCGGTCCCCCCGGCTCAGGGAGGCGGTGGCGGACCAGGCGGCGATGGTGCGGGCCGCGGCGCTGAAGGGGCTGGGGCGATCGGGCGATCATTCGGTGATGGCGGTGTTGGAAAAGTCCCTGACCGACGAGCAGGCGAGCGTGCGGGTGGCGGCCTCCGGGGCCTTGGTCATGCTGGGACGGGCGGAGGCCATGGGCCGGATCCGCGAGGCGGCGGACGCGTTGAACCCGGAGGATCGCGGCGTCGCCTTCCGGATGTTGGGCGATCTCAAGGATCGCCAGTCGCTGCCGATTTTGCAAAAGGCCTTGAGCGACACGCAGCCTTCCGTGCGGGGCGCCGCGGCGATGGCGCTGGGCGATCTTGGATCGCCCGACGCGGTGCCGGCGCTGCTGACGGCCTTGGGCGATCGCATGCCGGCGATCCGCGCCTCGGCGGCGATCAGCCTGGGTGCAATCGGGTCAACGGACTCTGTGCCGGCCTTGAAGAAGGCCATGGCCGATGCGAATCAGGCGGTGCGGGCCGCGGCCCTGGCGGCCCTTCTGCGTCTAGGGACTCCCTACGGCGAATGCGCCGAAGCGGTCTCCGCCCTTTCCGGGAATACCGATCCCGGCACCAGAGCGGCTGTGGCCAGGGCCTTGGGCAATGGTCGAGACGCGGAGGTGATCGGCGCCTTGCAACTGCTGCTTGGCGATCCTCTCCCTCGGCCTCGGATTGCGGCCGCCCGATCGTTGGGTCAAATGGGCGGGAAAGAGACGATCCCCATTCTCAAAAAAGCCCTCAAGGATCAGGATGACGCGGTTCGCGCTACGGTCGGCGGAGCGCTCGGCCGTGTCTTGGCGGCTCATCAATAGACCGCAACAGGTTGAAATCGTGCCGCAAAGCCGGATGTCCTTCTTGGTTCTTGACAGGATTTTTGGTTTACTGTATACAACACGCTTCGACAATCGCAAGGACGGCCATCCCGACAAGGTCCAGACAAACAACGGGCAATCCGATCAACGGTTGAGCGTCGGCTGACTTCCCTTGCTGGCAGGGAGGAAGGTCGAGATTGAGTTTTGAGGTTGCGGGTCTTGTCACGGAGGCCAGAAAGATCCAGTCGGATCTGACGGATTTAATCACCAAGGAGGCAGTGTTATGAAGAAGGGTCTGTTCATCGCAATGTTTGCTTTCGTGGCGGCGGCGTTCCTCGCCGCGCCTCTTACTTCCTATGCGGGCGGGACGATCACCGGCAAGGTGACCTATGCCGGCAAGGCCGAGGAAAAAGAATTCTCCTTCGCGAAGTTCCCCAACCCGAAGTTCTGCCCGAAGATCCCCAAGAAAGAACTCTCCCAGGGGGACAAGCGCCTTTTCAAGTCCATTGAGGTCGGCAAGGATGGCGGGCTCGCGCACGCGGTTGTGGCCGTGACCGACATCGAGGACAAGGCCTTCATCGACGGCTACAAGGGCACCGAGGTGGTGGCGGAGTTCTGCGAATTCATGCCGTACACGGGCGTGGTGGTGAAGCAGAAGAATTTCCACGTGGAAAACCACGACAACGATCCCGATGACCCCAAGTCGGTGAAGGGCGTGTTGCACAACCCGCATTCCTTCGAGGTGATGGGCGCCAGCTCCACCACGATTTTCAACATCGGTTTGGCGGAGAAGGGCTCGAAGCTGGACAAGCCGGCGGTGCTGCGCAAGGACAAGCAGGGCTCGATGATGCGGTTGCAGTGCGACCAGCATGAGTTCATGCAGTCCTTCTTCCTGCCGGTCTCCAATCCTCACTACGCCGTGGTGAAGGAAGACGGCACCTTCGAGATCAAGGATGTCCCGGCCGGCAAGCACAAGGTGGTCGCCTGGCATCCCTTCGCGGGCAGGGTCGAGGCCGATGTGGACGTGCCGGATGGCGGCAAGGCCGAGGCCAAGTTCCAGGTCAAGAAGTAACGAATCAGATCGCTAAGGCAGCTTCTTCGTCGCCTTCTACAAGGGCCGTGGCCGAGTGGCCACGGCCCTTGTAGTTTTCAGCCTTCCTGCGGGGCTTTCCCCCCATCCGTTGTGTCTCCTCATGCCCGTTCTGCGCTACCTTGCCTTTCAGGGAGCGAACTGGGTAAGATTGCACGCTTCCGTGACGACCAATGCCGTAGATGCCGCTGTTGCGGCGGGGCCTTTGATACAACACGATGCGCCGAGAGCTATCCCTCGCCGAAATTTTCCAACTCGGGTATTACTGGGAAACGAAAATCCTCCTCACGGCGGTGAGGCTGGACGTGTTCTCGGCCTTGGGTGGCAAGGAGTCTTCCGTCGCCGAGGTCGCGCAGTCGATCGGCGCCGATCAACGGGCGCTCGGGCTGCTGCTGAACGCCTTGGTGGCGATGAAGGTCTTGGTGAAAACGGGGGACCGTTTCGCCAATACCGACGTGGCCAAGACCCATCTGGTCAGGTCTTCCCAGAGCTACGTCGGACATCTGCTCCTGCTGCACGATGCCGAATGGAACAATTGGGGCAAGCTGGACGAAACGGTCAGGACCGGGCGTTCGCCGGTGACGCGCCACGTCTTCGAAACCGACCCTGAGCTGGGGGCGAACGTCCTCTCCGTGCTGGATCGCATCGGTCAGCAGAGCGGGCCCGGCTTGGCCAAGCGGCTGGAGTTGGCGGGAGCCAAGACTCTCCTGGACCTCGGCGGCGGCGCCGGCACCAACGCGATCGCGTTTTGCACTCACTATCCGCAGCTGCGCGCCGTGGTCTTTGATTTGCCCCAGACGCTGAAGGTCGCCGAGCGGGCGGTCAAGGAGGCCGGGCTTGAGGGGCGGATCACGTTGCACGCGGGAGATTTCAACGCGGATTCCCTGGGCGGTCCCTACGACGTCGTGCTCATGTCGGACATTTTGCACTATCAAGGTCCCGAGGCCAACGCGGCCCTCGTCAAGAAATGCTTCGCCCACCTGACGGCCGGCGGCCGCCTGATCATCAAAGATCGGTTTCTGGATGAAGCGGGGACCGGCCCGGCCTGGGTGACCGCCTTTGCGGTCCATATTATGGTCAATACGGAGAAGGGCCGCTGCTACACG
>VGXD01000040.1 GCA_016873525.1 Nitrospira sp.
ACGCGCAAATATTCCGTCCCGCCCAGGTCTTCTTTCGTCGCGCCCAGCAGGATGATCTGGTCGCCGGCTTGCTTGAACCACTGGGTCATGGTCTTGTCCGCCGATTCGATCAGACCGACCATGCCGAGGATCGGCGTGGGATAGATCGACAGGCCGTTCGTCTCGTTGTAGAAACTCACGTTGCCGCTGACCACCGGAACATTGAACGCCTCGCAGGCATCCTTGATGCCCTCGATGCAGAGGATGAACTGCCACATGATGTCGGGCCGTTCGGGATTGCCGAAGTTCAGACAGTCGGTCAGCCCGATGGGCTCGGCCCCGGAACACACCAGATTCCGCGCCGCCTCAGCCACCGCGATGGAGGCGCCCAGGTAGGGATTCAACACGCAGTAGCGCCCGTTCCCGTCCGTGGTCATCGCCAGCGCCTTGGTCGTGCCCTTGATCCGGACCACCGCGGCATCCGATCCCGGCCGCACCAGCGTGTTGGTCCGCACCATGTGGTCGTACTGTTGGTAGATCCAGCCCTTGCGGGCGATCGTGGGAGACTCCAGCAGCGACCGCAGCACCGCCGTCGCATCCTTCACGTCCGGCAAAACGTCCATGTTGAGGGACTGCAACGAATCCTGATAGGCAGGAGCCGCGCTGGGCCGTTCGTAGCGCGGGCCGTCTTCCGCCAGGGCCTTGGCCGGAATCTCGGCCACGACATGGCCGTTGTCGCGCACGCGCAAGATGCCGTCCGAGGTCACGCGCCCCACCACCGCCGCGGACAAATCCCACTTCTTGCAGACCGCCAGGACTTCCCCTTCCAGTCCCTCCTTGGCGATCATGAGCATCCGTTCCTGCGATTCCGACAGCATCAACTCGTAGGGCGTCATGTGAGGCTCGCGCCTTGGGACCGCCGTCAGGTCCAGGTCGATGCCGTTCCCGGCCCGCGAGGCCATCTCGCAGGAGGAGCTGGTCAACCCGGCCGCGCCCATGTCCTGGATGCCCACCAAGAGGTCCTTGTCCATCAGCTCCAGACAGGCTTCCAGCAAGAGCTTCTCGGTGAAGGGATCGCCGACTTGCACGGTCGGCCGCTTAGCTTCCGAGGCTTCATCGAAGGAGTCCGAGGCCATCGTCGCCCCATGAATCCCATCGCGTCCCGTCTTAGACCCGACGTACATGACCGGATTCCCGACGCCGGCCGCCAGCCCCTTGAAGATGCGATCCTTCTTGGCGATCCCCAGGCAGAAGACATTCACCAGCGGGTTCTGGGCGTAGATTTCGTTGAAGACCACCTCGCCGCCCACCGTCGGCACGCCCATGCAGTTGCCGTAGCCGGCAATCCCGGCCACGACGCCCTTGACCAGGTGGCGATTCAACGGCCGGTCCAGCAAGCCGAAACGGAGCGAATCCAGCAGCGCAATCGGCCTGGCGCCCATCGTGAAGATGTCCCGCAAGATGCCGCCCACGCCGGTGGCCGCCCCTTGATAGGGCTCGATGAAGGAGGGATGGTTGTGCGATTCCATCTTAAAGACCGCGCAGAGCCCGTCCCCGATGTCCACGGCGCCGGCATTCTCGCCGGGCCCCTGGACCACCCGAGGCCCCGTCGTCGGCAGCCGCTTCAGATGCACGCGCGAACTCTTGTAGGAGCAATGTTCGCTCCACATGACCGAGAACATCCCCAACTCGGTCAGGTTCGGCTCCCGCCCCAAAACCTCGACGATCTTCTTGTACTCGTCGTCGGTCAGATTATGCTGCGCGATGAGGTCTTTGGTGATCGGCTGCATTTTCATAAATCTTACGTCGCTAGCTCACGACCGCTTTGAGTTTGGCTTTCTTCAGCGCATCCAGCATCGAGAGAAAGATCAGTTTGCCGTCTTCGTTGCCCAAGACGTCTTCGGCGCTGCGCTCCGGATGAGGTTTCATGCCACGATATCCACTAGCCACGTTTCTCCTGCTGCTGTTCTAGAAGCCGACGCCCATGCACAACCGCTGCAACCCACACGGCTTCCAATTCAATTCGATACAGCACACGATAACTCGATACAATGATCTCTCGATACCCAAGCATTGGGAACTCTGGAACGGTCCGACCGCTCTCTGGGAACGAGGCTAACCGCTCACTTGCTGAGATGACCCGGTCAACAAGCACATCGGCGGCACGGGACGAATCACGGGCAATGAAATCATAGATGCTTTGTAGGTCCGCCTTGGCCCGCTGAGTCCACCTTACCGTCGCCACTTGGCTACTTCCGCCCGAACTTCTTCCGTTGAGAGTGTGCGCCCGGCCGCAATGTCTACCTCTGCCGCTGCAAGCTTCTCCCGAAGGTACAGCCGATAAATAAGGTCGTCTACATCAACTTCGTCCGGCAGTTGGCGAACGAGATCAATAACCTCCTGCTTTGGAACGGTCATTTTTACCTCCTGGCAATGTTCTCAATTGTCACGCCTCCTACCAAGGCCGACACACCTCGTTCCACGGCCTTCTTCAGCGCATCCAACATCGAGAGAAAGATCAGTTTGCCGTCTTCGTTGCCCAAGACGTCTTCGGCGCTGCGCTCCGGGTGCGGCATCATGCCCATCACGTTGCCGGCCGGATTCATGATCCCGGCGATGTTGTCCAACGAGCCGTTGGGGTTAGCCTCCTGTGTAACCTCCCCCTCCGCCGTGCAGTAGCGAAAGACCACCTGGGCGGCAGCCTTCATTTGGGAGCGCATCACTTCATCCGTGTAGTAGTTGCCGTCCGCATGGGCGATGGGAATCTTCAAGACCTGGCCAGGCTTGCAGAAACCGGTAAAGGGCGTCGCCGCGTTCTCGACCCGCACATAGACGTCCTTGCAGATGAACGAGAGCGACCGGTTCCTCAACATGGCGCCGGGCAAAAGGCCGGCCTCCAATAAAATTTGGAAGCCATTGCAAATGCCCAGGACCATCCCGCCTTCTTGAGCGAACTGCTTGACCGCCCCCATGACCGGCGAGAACCGCGCGATGGCGCCGGTCCGCAAATAATCCCCGTAGGAGAAGCCGCCGGGGAGGATGACCGCATCCAAGCCGGCCAACGAGGATTCCTTGTGCCAGACCGGGACCGCCTTCTGTCCGAGCAGGTCGGACAGCACGTGCATGCAGTCGTGATCGCAGTTGCTTCCCGGAAAAACAATGACGCCGAAGTTCATGGCAGAAAATACCGTAATGGGTGATCCGTGATGGGTGATGGGTCAGGAAACACGAAACTTCCCGCCTGACTCACATCCACGCCGCTCGTCGAACAGAAATTGCAAACCTATCTATCACACTTTTCAAACCGTTCCTCGTCACTCATTACACATCACTGCAATTCATACCGATACTCTTCAATGATCGTGTTCGCCAGCAGCTTCTCGCACATGGCCTTGACCTGCGCCTCGGCCTTGTCCTTCGCCGCCTCGTTGATGTCCAGTTCCAGGTACTTGCCCATCCGCACATTGCCCGCATTGGCAAAACCCAGCGTCGCCAGGGCATGTTCAATCGCCTTGCCCTGAGGATCCAGAATCCCCGGCTTCAACGTCACATGAATTTTCGCTTTCACTGCTACCCCTCTCCCTTTTGAATCGATGGATGCCTTGCGTGGGTGGCCTGGGTGATCCCTAACTGCGCGCATCGACCGACCACCTTCTGGGGTGGGGGGTCTGCGAGCAAGGGGATTACCCAGGCCACCCCTCATTCTCTCATCCGCAGACTCGCTTCAACACTTCCCGATACGCCTCTTCAATCTTCCCCAAATCCTTCCTGAACCGATCCTTGTCCATCGACTCCTTCGTCGTCTGGTCCCAAAAGCGGCAGGTGTCGGGGGATATCTCGTCGGCCAGGATGACGGCTCCCTTGTGCCGGCCGAACTCCAGCTTGAAGTCCACCAGGATCATCTGGCGCTCCCGAAAGAACGGCGCCAGCAGTGCGTTGATCTTCAGCGCCAGCTCCTTGATCTGCGCCACCGTCGCCGGATCGGCCAGCTTCATCAGGCGGACGTGTTCGTCGGTAATGAGGGGATCGCCCAGCGCATCGTCCTTGTAATAGAATTCGATGAGCGGCGGCGCAATCGCCTCCCCTTCCTTCAGCCCCAGCCGCTTGGCCAAACTGCCGGCCACGACGTTGCGGACCACCACTTCGATCGGGATGATCGCCACTTTCTTGGTCAACATCTCGCGGTCGTCCAGCCGCTCGACAAAGTGCGTCGGGACTCCGCCGGCCTCCAGCAAGCGGAAGAGCGTTTCGGAGACCTTGTTGTTCACCACGCCCTTCTCGACGATAGTGCCCTTCTTCTGGGCGTTGAAGGCCGTGGCGTCATCCTTAAAATATTGGACGACGCGGTCCGGATCGCCCGTCTCGAACAACTTCTTCGCCTTGCCCTCGTAGAGCATGGCGCCCTTCGTCGCCGCCATCAGCGCCCCCTCCGCTTCCGCCTTGTCCCGGCGCCGGCCCGGCCGAACACCCGTTGATAGACTTTGCCCAGATGCCGCAGGTAATACCGGGGATCGAAACAGGCGGCGATCTGCGCCGGCGTCAACGCCTTGCTGATCACCGGGTCCTTGCCGACCAAGTCCTGAAACCCGACGCGGCCCTTCCAGGCCTCCATGGCGCAGCGCTGGACCGCCTCGTAGGACTCCTTGCGCTGCGCCCCCCGCTCGACCAGGGCCAGCAGAAGCCGTTGCGAATAGACGAGGCCGCCGGTCAATTCGAGATTCTGCTTCATGCGGGAGGGATAGACGAGCAAGTTCTTGATGAGGTCGGTCAGCCGCACCAGCATGTAGTCCACCAGGATCGTGCTGTCCGGCACGATCACGCGTTCGACGGAAGAGTGGCTGATGTCCCGCTCGTGCCAGAGCGCCACATCCTCCATGGCGGCCAGGCTGTTGGCCCGGACCAGCCGCGCCAGCCCGCAGAGATTTTCGGAGGCGATGGGGTTCCGCTTGTGCGGCATGGCCGAGGAGCCCTTCTGCCCGGCCGAGAAATATTCTTCCGCTTCCAACACCTCGGTCCGTTGCAGATGCCTGATCTCGGTCGCAACCTTTTCGATGCTGGCCGCCACCAGGGCCAGCGCAGTGAGATAGGCCGCATGGCGGTCGCGCTGGACGACTTGATTGGAGACCGGGTCCGGCTTCAGCCCCAGCTTCCGGCAGACATAGGCCTCCACATCCGGTCCCTGATGCGCGAAGGTGCCCATGGCGCCGGAGAGTTTGCCGACGGCAATGTCCTCCCGCGCGGCCTTCAGCCGCGTCAGGTGGCGCCGGGCTTCCTCGTACCAGATGGCCAGCTTGAACCCGAAGGAGATCGGCTCGCCGTGAATCCCGTGGGAGCGCCCCACCATGATCGTGTCGCGGTGCTCATAGGCCCGCACCTTCAGCACGGCCAGCAGCGCCTCCAGATCGGCCAGGATGATGTCGAGCGCCTCCGTCATCTGCACGGCCAGCGAGGTATCCACGATGTCGGAGGAGGTCAGCCCGATGTGGAGAAACCGGACTTCCTTCCCGACCGGCTCGGCCAGGGACTCCAGGAAGGCGATCACGTCGTGTTTGACGACTTTTTCGATTGCGGCAATGCGCTCAGGATTGACCGTCGCCCGCCGGCGGATGCGCGAGGCCACCCCCCTGGGAACGGTGCCGGTTTTTTCCAACGCTTCGCAGGCCAGGAGTTCGACTTGCAGCCAAATGTCGTACTTGTGCTGCAAGTCCCAGATGGCCTTCATGCGGGGCAAGGTATAGCGTTCGATCATGGCGTTCTCGTCGCTCGCACCTCGTGAAACGTCGCTCGCACAGTCGAACGGCAACAGTTTGTTTGCGAGCTACGCGTCACGGGTTCCACATCTGTTACGCGTCACGTTTCACCCCTGCCGGCTGGGCGGCCGATTCGGCTCGTTTTCCTTCCAGCCTCGGGTCCGACTTGAGCACCTGGTCCAAAATTCCGTTCACGAACTTCTTCGTCTCGTCGTCGGCAAACCGCTTGGCCAATTCGATCGCCTCGTTGACCGTCACCTTCGCCGGCACGTCCGCCAGAAAGAGCAGTTCGTAGAGCGCCGCGCGGAGAATGTTGCGGTCCACGATCGGCATGCGGCTCACCTTCCAGTTCGTCGCATGGACGCCGATCAATTTATCGATCTCGGCCTTGTGGGTCCGCACGCCTTCGACCAACTGCTCCGTAAAGGTCTTGACGGGCTCCGCCGTCGGATGCTGAGCCCAGAAGTCTTGCAGCCAATCGCCGGCCTTGCCGTGGATGTCCCATTGAAAGAGAATTTGCAAGGCGCGTTCGCGGGCTTCCCGTCTGATTCCCATCGCTACGCCACGATCCTTGGTGCCGCTTCATCGCTTTCGGCCATCACCGTTTCCGCCCCGTCCGCTTGATCCCGACCCGTCTGCCGGCCAGTTTACGGCTGGTCACCTTGTGTCCGGTGCCCCGCAGCTTCTTGATGAGCGTCGCCATCTCGATGGCGGTTCGGGCGGCGTCGGCGCCTCGGTTGCGCTCAGGGGACCCGGCCCGCTCCATCGCCTGTTCGACCGTATCGGTGGTCAGCACGCCGAAGACCACGGGGAGATCGGACTCCCAGGCCGCCTGCGCGATGCCCCGGCTGGCCTCCGCACTGATGTATTCGAAATGCGGCGTCTCGCCACGGATGACCGCGCCCAGACAGATCACCGCATCGTACCGTCGGGAACGGGCCAGGCGTCTCGCAACGAGGGCAATCTCGAAGGCGCCGGGCACCCTCACGACATCGACGGCCTCGCGGCCCGCTCCGGCCTTGTCCAAAACCTCGAGCGCGCCGGCAAGCAGCCGCCCGGTCACGAACTCGTTAAACTTGCTGGCCACGATGCCGAAGCGAAGCCCCGCCGCATCGAGGGTGCCTTCAATCATTGCCATACGCGATCGATTCCTGTGACTCCAAGAAAACGGGTCCCTCTCAGGCTGAACGCGCAACAACAGCTGCGCGCCACACGCTGACGGTTGAAGCCGAGATGTGAAAGGGGCGAGCCCGCCCGCACCTTAGCAGGTTCCCCCGAAGGGTGGCAAGAGCCCCGTGAGGGGCCACAGCAGCAGGCGATCAGACCTTGTTGAGGATGTGTCCCAGCTTGTTCTTTTTCGTGCGCAGGTACCGCTCGTTTGCGGCGCGCGGCGCGATTTCGATGGGCACGCGCTCCACGACCTGGAGGCCGTAGCCCTCGATGCCGACGATCTTGCGCGGGTTGTTGGTGATCAGGCGGATGTTGCGGAGGCCGAGGTTCACGAGAATCTGGGCGCCGATGCCGTAGTCGCGCAGGTCCGGCTTGAACCCCAGTTGCAGATTCGCTTCGACCGTGTCGCTGCCTTCGTCCTGAAGGCGGTAGGCTTTGATCTTGTTCAGCAGGCCGATGCCGCGCCCTTCCTGATTCAAATAAAGCAGGACGCCCCGGCCTTCCTTCTGGATGACTTCCATGGCGCGGTGGAGCTGGTCCCGGCAGTCGCAGCGCAGGGACCCGAAGACATCGGCGGTCAGGCAGCCGGAATGGACCCGGACCATCGTCGGCAGGTCCTCATCGACCCGCCCCTTGACCAGGGCAATGTGAGACCCGCCATCCACCTCGTTTTCGAAGACGACCGCTTCGAACTCACCGAACACCGTCGGGAGCTTGGCGCTGGCGATTCGCTTGATGAACGTCTCCCGCTGCATGCGGTGTTGGATCAGAGCCTTGATCGTGATCAGCTTCAGCCGGTGCTTCTTGGCGAACTCCGTCAGCTCCGGCACCCGCGCCATCGTCCCGTCCTCGTTCATGATCTCGCAGATGACCCCCGCCGGATAGAGCCCCGCCAGCTTGGACAGATCCACCGAGCCCTCGGTCTGGCCGGCGCGCTTGAGCACCCCGCCCTTCTGCGCCTTGAGCGGGAAAATATGTCCCGGCCTGGCCAGATCGGCCGGTTTGCTCTTCGGATCGATGGCGATATGGATGGTCGTCGCCCGATCGGCGGCCGAAATGCCGGTGGTAATCCCATTCCGCGCATCGATGGACACGGTAAAGGCCGTTCCGAACGACGCCGTATTCTCCGGCGCCTGCGGCGGCAACTGTAATTCTTCCACACGTTCGGGAGTCAGAGCCAGGCAGATCAGCCCCCGCGCATGCTTGGCCATGAAGTTGATGGCTTCCGGCGTAACTTTCTCTGCCGCGATCACGAGGTCTCCCTCGTTTTCCCGGTCTTCGTCATCCACCAGGATCACGAAGCGCCCCTTCTTAATGTCCTTGATGGCTTGGTCGATGGAATCGAACGCTGGCGCCATGGTTTTGGCTGGCCTCATTGTTACCCCGCGAATCTGACGCTGGACCATAATCTAAGTGTTTAAAATATAAAATTTTTCTTGCTCAGTTGTCAATCCAGGCCGCCGTCGCCACCCAGGCGGCCCTGTGCCTGTCGTTGCCGCTGCAAGACCACCGCCACGCTGACCGCCGCTGCCATTGAGAGGGCCGCAAAGAGGAGGAAGCCGCTTTGATAGGTCCCGGTCGCATCCTTCAGCAGCCCCATCCAAGAAGGAAGCAGGAACCCGCCGAAGCCGCCTGCCGCCCCGATCAAGCCGGAAGCCAACCCGATTTGTTTGGGAAATCGATCGGACACCACCTGAAAGACCACACCGTTGCCGAAACCCATGATCGCAACCGCCAGCGTCATGAGCAGGATCGACCAGATCAAGCCAGGCAGTTGACCGAGACCAAGGGCGAACCCCGCAATGACCGGAAAGAGCACCAAGAGCACCTTCAAGCCGCCGAGACGATCGGCCAGATAACCGCCCAAGGGCCGAGCCAAGCTCCCCGACAGTCCGCAGAGCGCCGTCACAGACCCGGCCGTCACCAGATTGAGTCCATATTGGTCATGGTAGAAAATCGGCAGGTAACTGACGAACCCGACGAACCCGCCGAACGTGATCGCATAGACAAAACACAGCCAGTACATCGAGGGCCGCCGAAAGATCGCCGCCACCGTCTGTCGCCACCGATAGCCGCCTTCCTGGCGCAGCGCTCCCCCGCCACGCACCAGCCAGGCAAAGAGCAGCGTGGTGAGAAGAATCGGAACGGCCGCCAGCCCGAAGACGCCGTGCCAGCCGACGGTTTGCGCAAGTCTCGGCGCGAAAAACACCGCCAGCACGGTCCCGCTGTTGGCGGAGGCCGCCACACCCAAAGCCAAGCCTTGATGGGCCGGAGGATAGGCGCGGCCGGCGATCGGGAGCGCCACGGCAAAGCTGCCCCCTGCGATGCCCAGCAGGAGGCCGACCCCCAGCATCTGCGGATAGGTGCTCGCTCCGAGCCAGCCCCAGACCACGGCAAGGAGTTCTCCGCCCAGAATGACCAGACCGATCGGCTTGGGTCCGACGCAATCGCTCAAGATTCCGACCGCCACGCGAAGCAGCGCGCCGCCCAAGAGCGGCACGGCGACCAACAACCCCTTCTGGGTGGCGCTCAGCCCAAACTCTTCGGCAATCGAGACGCCCAAGGCGCCGATCAAGAGCCAGACCATGAAGCTGACTTCGAAGTGCAGCCAGGCCCCGACCAAGGAGGGCCAGTGCCCGCTGCGCAACGCACCCAATACCCTTTTCAGCATCTTTCCTTCCGCTTCCTTCTTGCGATCCCGCGCTCCAGACAGCCGCGCTCCGACAAGGCATCTACTGTAGTCCAGCCCGCCCAAGAGACGCAAGGCGAGGAAATGATCGAGTTCTTTGTGCTCCTCATCAGTTCCGTTTATAATCGCACCGACACCGACAACCAAGGACTCGACACAGACAGGCCTTCATGACCGACCAGCCGCAGGACACGGAACAGGACGCCGAAGACACCGAGGAGATCGAAGACCTGAGCCTTGATCTGGAGGCGGACGAGATCACGGAGGCTCCCGAGACTCCTCCGCCCCAGCCCCTCGGCACAGCGACAGGCAAAGACAGCACGACCGCCGTGGCGCCGGTCACCGCCTTGCAGCAATACTTGGCGGAGGTGCGGCGCTATCCCTACCTTTCCAAGGAAGAAGAGGCCCAGCTCTTCCACGAATACTCCACGCAAGGCAGCCGCGAGGCCGCCGTCAAACTGATCCTGGCCAACCTCCGCGTATCCGTCGCCATTGCATCGGAGTACCACCACACCGGCGCCGACCAGATGGACCTCATCCAGGAAGGCAACGTCGGCCTCATGCAGGCGATCAAGAAATTCGACCCGACGAAAAACGTGCGCTTCTATGCCTATGCCGCCTGGTGGGCGCGCGCCTACATTCTTCGCTACCTGCTCAACACCTACCGCCTCGTCAAAGTCGGCACCACGCAGGACCAGCGCAAGCTCTTCTACAATCTCCGCAAGGAGAAGGCCAAGCTGGAACGCCAGGGGTTCGCCCCCGACACGAAACTGCTGGCCGACCGGCTGCACGTCCGCGAGCGCGATGTCATCGAGATGGATCAGCGGCTGGGCAGTTGGGAACTGTCCCTGGATCAACCCCTCAATCAAGAGACCGAGGGGACCTTGCTGGATATTCTGCCGTCCCAGAACATGCCGGCCGACGAGCAACTGGCGGCCACCGAATTGCAGACCCTCTTCAGGGCGAAGCTGGCCGAGTTCACCAAGACGCTGGCCGAACGGGACGAAGATATCCTCCGCAACCGCATCCTCTCTGAAACCCCCTTGACGCTGGACAACCTCGGCAATAAGTACGGCATCACCAAAGAACGGGCCCGCCAGCTTGAAGCCCGTATCATCAAGCGGTTGCGAGACTTCCTCAAAAAAGAAATCAAAGACTTCGACGCCCTGCGATCCTAACCAGCCAAGCTTCCCAAGGCTTTACTTTCAATAGCTTACGCGATTCAAGCGCGGCCAGCCGGAGAGAAAGAAAATCTTTCTGGAACGGCCCTTGACTTGACCGATGCAGGCGCTATCTGTCGAGACATCTGCGAGAGGAACCAGACCCCTCTCACCCAGATGACCGTTGTTCTCCATTATTGAAGGATTTGAAGGCCGAACGGGGCCAATCTAGCAGCACGGTTAACTTAACAAGGAGGGAAGCAGTTATGTCCACGAAGACTGAGGAGAAGAAGTCCGGCGCCACCGCCGCCAAGGGGTTCCAGCCGCTCGGCGATCGGGTGTTCGTCACCTACACGGAAGAGATGGAGCGGACCGCCGGCGGCATTTATGTGCCGGAAACCGCCAAGGAAAAGCCCCAGCGCGGGACGGTGCAAGCGATCGGCAAGGACGTCAAGAACTTGAAGGTCGGCGATCAGGTCCTCTTCGACAAGTACTCCGGCAGCAAGCTGCGCATCGACGATGAGGATTGCCTCATCCTCAAGGAAGAAGACGTGCTCGGAGTCTTCACCAGCTAAGCATTCCACTCACCACACATCACGACGACTCACGTAAAGGGAGGACACAGATGGCTAAGCAATTATTGTACAGCGACGCGGCGCGGGCTGCGATCCTGCGAGGGGTCAACCAGCTCGCCGACGCGGTCAAGGCGACCCTCGGCCCGAAGGGTCGCAACGCGATCCTGGACAAGAAGTTCGGCGCGCCGACGATCACCAAGGACGGCGTGACCGTCGCGAAGGAAGTGGAGTTGAAGAACCCCTACGAGAACATGGGCGCCCAGCTCGTGCGCGAAGTCGCCAGCAAGACCAGCGACACGGCCGGCGACGGCACCACGACCGCCACGGTGCTCGCGCAGGCGATCTACCGGGAAGGCGCCAAGAACATTACGGCCGGCGG
>VGXD01000041.1 GCA_016873525.1 Nitrospira sp.
TGATGATGGCGGCCTGCTTGGCCGAGGGGACGACCGTGATCGAGAATGCCGCCAAGGAGCCGGAAATCGGCGACCTGGCCGCGTTCTTGGTGAAGCGCGGCGCTAAAATTTCCGGGGCCGGATCCGATCAGATCACGGTGGAGGGAGTGCCGGCGTTGCACGGGGCCGACCACGAGGTGATTCCGGACCGGATCGAGACGGGGACCTATCTGGCGGCCGGGGCGATCGCCGGGGGCGACATCACGGTGGAGCGCTGCCGTCCGGCCCACCTGGAGGCGGTCGTGGTGAAGCTGCGGGAGGCCGGCGTCGCGGTGACCGAGGGAAAGGACAGTCTCCGGATCAAGACGGAGGGGCGGCCGCGCGGCATCGACGTGAAGACGTTTGTCTACCCCGGGTTTCCGACCGACATGCAGGCGCAGATGATGGCGCTCATGTGCGTGGCCGAGGGGACCAGCGTGATCACCGAAACGGTTTTTGAGGGCCGGTTTACCCACGTGCCGGAACTCCAGCGCATGGGGGTGGACATCAAGGTGGAGGGCAACCAGGCTGTGATCAAGGGGAGGAAGAAAATCACCGGGGCTCCGGTCATGGCCTCGGACTTGCGCGCCAGCGCCGGTTTGATTGTGGCCGGTTTGGCGGCCGAAGGGATCACCGAAGTCTCGCGGGTCTATCATCTGGACCGCGGGTACGAGAAGATCGAGCAGAAACTCAGCGGACTCGGCGCGAAGATCGAACGGGTGAAGGACCGCGCCGCGAGGGCCACGGCATGATCACGATTGCGCTGTCCAAGGGGAAATTGTTGGCGCCCACGCTGGCCCTGTTCAGGCGGGCGGGCTACGTGACGGAAGGCTTGTCGGCCGAAAGCCGGCGGCTGGTCTTCACCTGTCCCAAGGACGATCTGACGTTGTTGATCGTGCGCCCCACCGACATTCCGACTTACGTGGAATACGGCGTGGCCGATGCGGGAGTGGTGGGGAAGGATGTCCTGTTGGAGCAGGAGCGGGACGTTTACGAGCCCTTGGATCTGCGGATCGGGGCCTGCCGGATCTCGGTGGCGGCCTTGCAAGGACAGACCCTCCGCGACCGGCTGTCCGCCAAAGTTCGCGTGGCCACCAAGTACCCGAACATCACGGAGCGGTACTTCAACGAGAAGGGGATTCCGGTCGAGGTAATCAAGCTCTACGGGTCCATCGAGCTGGCGCCGCTCGTGGGTTTGGCGGAGCGGATCGTAGATCTCGTCTCGAGCGGCAAGACCCTCAAGGCGCATCACTTGGCGGAAGTGGAGGTCATCGCAAAATCCACCGCGCGCCTGATCGTGAACCGGGCGAGCCTGAAGATGAAACACGGCGACCTCACGGAGCTGATCGCCAGGCTGAAGCGCAGCCGGCTCAAACAGGTGCGGTAGCCTCGCGGCGCGCGCGGCGCCGGTGCAGTGGTGATGGGCAGGGGGGGACGATGAAGGTCATAACGAGTACGGATCGGACGTTCAGGCAAATGGTCAAGCGCGCGGCCTCTCGATCCACGCTCCACGGGGGGGTGGTGGAGAATGCCGCGAAGACCATTCTGAAGGCGGTGGAACGAGGCGGCGACAGCGCCGTCATCCGTTACACGAAGAAATTCGATCGGGTGACCCTGAAGCCGGCGCAGCTTCGGATCAGTCCGGAACAGGTGAAGGAAGCCTACTACCAGATTCGCAAAGAGGAAGGGGATGCGTTGCGCTTTGCCGCGCAACGGATCATGGCCTTTCACGAACGGCAACGGACGAAGACCTGGATGTATCAGGACAACGGGGCGACCTTGGGGCAGGTGGTGATGCCGCTCGATGCGGTGGGGCTCTACGTGCCGGGCGGCAAGGCGGTCTATCCCTCTTCCGTGCTCATGTGCGCGATTCCCGCCAAGGTGGCGGGGGTGAAGCGGGTGGTCATGTGTACGCCTCCGTCCAAGGCCGGCATCAGTCCCTACTTGCTCGTCGCGGCCGACATCGCCGGGGTGGACGAAATCTATCGGATCGGGGGCGTGCAGGCGATCGGCGCCATGGCCTACGGCACCAAAACCATCGGGCGTGTGGACAAGATCGTCGGTCCCGGCAACATGTACGTGGCGACGGCCAAGCGGTTGCTTTACGGCTTGGTGGATATCGACATGGTGGCCGGGCCAAGCGAACTCCTGGTGATTGCGGATGAGCGCGCCAATCCGGCCCATGTGGCGGCGGACCTGCTCTGCGAGGCGGAACACGACGAGGAAGCCCGGGTCTGTCTGGTGACGACGTCCGAGCGGCTGGCCAAGGACGTGGTCCGGCAGGTCGGGGAGCAGATGAAACGGCTGAGCCGGCAAAAGATCGTGGCCAAGTCCATCGGCCGTCATGCGACGGCCTTTGTCGTCGGCACAATGGAGAAGGCGATCGAACTGGCCAACGAGATCGCGGCCGAGCATCTGACGTTGTCGGTGGATCGGCCGTTCGACTACCTTGAGAAAGTGCGGCATGCCGGGGCGCTCTTCTTGGGCCGCTACACGCCGCCTGCCGTGGCCGACTACGTCGCCGGCCCCAACCATGTCTTGCCCACGGGCGGCACGGCCCGGTTCTTTTCCGCGCTCTCGTTCGACGACTACGTCAAGAAGAGCAACATCGTCGCCTACAGCAAAGAGGAGTTGGCGAAGGTGAAAGACCATGTTGTGCGCATGGCGCAGATGGAGGGTTTCGACGCGCACGCCAAATCATTGGAGAGCAGACTGTCATGAGCAAGGCACAAGGCACGCCCCGGTCCGCGCGCGCGCCGCGCCGGGCCGCGATCGACCGGCGCACCACGGAAACGCAGATCCGGATCGAACTGGCGCTGGACGGCCGAGGGAACGGCCGGGTGTCCACGACGATTCCGTTTCTGGATCACATGTTGGCCCTGCTGTCGAAACACGGGTTCTTCGACCTGACCATCAAGGCCAAGGGCGATACGGAGATCGACGATCACCACACCGTCGAGGACACCGGCATCGTGTTGGGCGAGGCGTTCAAGCACGCCTTGGGGAAGAAGGAAGGCATCCGCCGGTTTGGGTTCGCCTCGGTGCCGCTCGACGAAACCCTGGCGCAGGTGACGGTGGACCTCAGCGGCCGGCCGTACCTGGTCTATCGGGTGGACTTGCCGCAACGCCGGATCAAGGCCTTCGACATCGGCCTCTTCGAGGATTTCTTCCAAGCCTTGGTGGCTTCGGCTGGGATGAACCTGC
This sequence comes from Nitrospira sp., assembly GCA_016873525.1. GTDB lineage: Bacteria > Nitrospirota > Nitrospiria > Nitrospirales > Nitrospiraceae > SCVQ01. The sequence goes on from VGXD01000041.1 coordinate 3,223, forward strand.
ACGTGAACGTCTTGTACGGCCGCAACCCGCACCACATCATGGAGGCGATCTTCAAGGCCCTGGCCAAGGCCCTCGATCAGGCCACCTCCCTCGATGCGCGGGTGTCCGGGGTGCTATCGACGAAGGGGAAGCTGTAGGTGAGAAGTGATGGGTGAAGAAAGTGGGACTCATGTCTTCTGCCCGTGACGCGTCACTCATCGCGCGTCACGCGTCACGGTACTTATGATTGCGATCATCGACTACGGCATGGGCAATCTGCGGAGCGTCCAAAAGGCCTTCGAGGCCGTCGGGCATCAGGCGGCGGTCACGAGGGAGCCCCGGGCGATCGCCGACGCCAGCCACGTGGTGTTGCCGGGGGTCGGGGCCTTCGCCGATTGTATGGCCAACTTGGAGCGGTACGGTTTGATCGAGCCTATCCGGAAGGCCATCGCCGGCGGGAAGCCGTTTTTGGGAATCTGTTTGGGCCTCCAACTGCTCTTTACCGAGAGCGAGGAGTTTGGCCTCCACAAGGGGTTGGACATTGTGCCGGGTCGGGTCAAGCGGTTTCCCTCTCCGCGTCGGCAGGAGGCTGTCTCAGGGTCGGATCTGTCCGGCAAGCCGGCGGCCTGCCTGAAGGTTCCGCACATGGGCTGGAATGCCCTGACCGTCACCCGAACTGCGCCGCCCTTGAAGGGAATCGAGACGGGAGCCTATCTGTATTTTGTGCATTCCTACTACGTCGAGCCGCAGGAGTCGTCGGCCGTCAGCAGCGTGACGGAGTACGGCCTGTCGTTTGCGTCGAGCATCTGGCGGGACAACATTTTTGCCTGCCAATTCCATCCGGAAAAAAGCCAGACGGTCGGACTCTCCATCATCCGGAATTTCGGTCAATGGCAGTGAGGGACTTATGAGATTGCATGGATGGCTTCCAGAGGGCATGTGGCGGTGGGGGCTGGCGCTCGTTCTATTGGCGGGCTGCGCTCCCGCCAAGGTGAAGATCGACGCCTCACCCGATATCGAGAAATATCGCGTCAAAACGGTGGCGATCCTGCCGTTCGACGCCTTATCCACCCCCCAGGTCGTCGATCAGCGCGACACCGACATGCATGCGCCGCAGGGAGCGATGCGGTCCGATATCACGTTCGCCGTGCCTCAGACGGTCGAAAAGTTCGACCAGCCGACGGCGACGGTTCCCTCGCACGTGGCCGCGCGAGTCACGCAGGGGTTTTACGAGCGGCTGCGGATGAGGGAAGGGCTGCAACTGTTGTCGGTGGAGGCCGTCGAACGAGCCAGGAAGCAGGTGGCTCCGAACGCCCAAAGCCTGGCGATCGGGGACTTGGCTCGACAGCTGTCGGCCAAGCTGCAGGCCGATGCGGTTGTGGTGGGGCAAGTCTTGGTCTATCAGGAGCGGGTGGGGGTCAGGTGGGGGGCCACTCCGGCCACCGTGGGGTTCGAAGTCAAGCTGGTTGCGGCCGACGGGAGGATTCTGTGGGTCGGCAACTATTACGAGAAGCAAAAACCGCTCTTCGAGGATTTGGGCGGCTTCCTCCAGCGAGGGTTTGGATTTTTGACGGCCGATGAACTGGTCCGGTACGGGACCGAGCATGTCCTTGAAAAATTCCCCTTCGGGGGGGCGTCGCTTCGATAGGGCGGAAGGCTGCGCACAGGGTCAAAGGGGCAAGATTGCACATGTTGGTGATTCCCGCGATCGATCTAAAGGACGGACGTTGCGTCCGCCTCACGCAGGGGGATATGCGCGAGGAAACGGTCTATTCCGAAGATCCTCCCGGTATGGCCGCCCGCTGGGAACGTCTGGGGGCCGGGATGCTCCACGTCGTGGACCTAAACGGGGCGATCGAGGGCCAGCCGAAAAATGCGTCTCTGATCGAGGCCATCGTGAAAGCGGTCTCGATTCCCGTTCAGGTCGGGGGCGGGATTCGGTCGTTGGACACCGTCAAGCTGTATTTTTCCCTTGGGGTGAGTCGCGTGGTGCTGGGAACCGCCGCCCTTCAGGATCGGCGCTTGCTCGATCAGGCCTGTGCGGCGTTTCCTGAACGTGTTCTGGTGGGCATCGACGCGCGAAACGGCAAAGTCGCCGTGCGGGGATGGACCAGCCAGTCGGCGACCATGGCGAAGGACCTTGTGCGGTCCTTGGCCGGCATGTCCCTTCGCGGCGTCATCTATACGGACATCGCCAGGGACGGCATGTTGGAAGGCCCGAACCTGGAGGCGCTGCGCGAGATGGTCGAGTGCTCGCCCCTGTCGGTCATCGCCTCCGGCGGGGTCACGCGGCTGGAGGATATCCGGGGCGTCAAGTCGCTGGGACCGAAGGTCGAAGGGGCCATCGTGGGCAAGGCGCTCTATGACGGCAAACTGGATCTGGCGGCTGCGCTGGCTGCCGCCGCCTAGCAGGATGTTGAAAAAGTCCGCCAGCGTTGTTCTCGCGGCGCTCAGAGGCTCAACGTACCGCAAAGGTACGCTTCGCCTCCTCGCTTGCTGCGGCCTTGCTGGACGGCCTTTTTGAACATCCTGATGGGGCTCTGATCCTGTTCGTGATTGCCTGCGGTTTGGTCTTTCCAGGCGCCAAAGTGGTTTTTCAACAGCCTGCTGGAGGCGAGGGAAGATGAGGACGTTTGGTCTCAAAAGGGTTTTGTCGCAAGCCGCGTGCCGCATGCCCCGCGCCCTGAGCGAGCGACGCTCGCGAGCATGTTGACGAAGCGTATCATTCCCTGCCTGGACGTGAAGGATGGCCGGGTGGTCAAGGGCGTCTCTTTCGTCGATCTCAGGGATGCGGGCGATCCGGTCGAAGTGGCGCGGGCCTACGACAAGGAGGGGGCGGACGAGATTTGCTTTCTGGACATCGCCGCCTCGCATGAAAACAGGCAGACGATCGTCGATGTGGTGGCGCGGACCGCGGAACAGGTCTTCATGCCCTTGACGGTGGGGGGCGGGGTCAGGACGTTGGACGATATCCGTGCGCTGCTGAAGGCGGGGGCGGACAAAGTCAGCATCAACACGGCGGCGGTGGACCAGCCGGACTTCGTGAAGGCGGCGGCCGAGCGGTTCGGGACGCAGTGCATCGTGGTGGCCATCGACGCAAAACGTCGGGCGGCGGCTCAGGGCTGGGAAGTCTTCACCCATGGGGGGCGCAAGCCAACGGGTCTGGATGCGATCGAATGGGCGAGGAAGATGGAAAACTACGGCGCGGGCGAGCTTCTGCTGACCAGCATGGATCAGGACGGTCGGCAGAGCGGGTATGATTTGGATTTGACCGCCGCCGTGTCCGATGCCGTCTCCATCCCCGTGATCGCCTCGGGCGGGGTCGGGACGCTGGAACATCTCTACGAGGGGTTTACACGAGGCCGTGCCGACGCGGTGTTGGCCGCCTCCATCTTTCACTATCGCAAGCATACGATTCTTGAGGCCAAGGCCTATCTCAAACAACGGGGGATTCCCGTAAGAATGCCGAAAGAGGACGGCCGGGCAACATTGTCCGTTCAGCGGTGAGCGCAGGATGAACATCGGTCAACTCAAATTCGACGCCCATGGATTGATGCCCGCCGTGGTGCAAGATTGGCGGGATGGCTCCGTGCTCATGGTCGCCTTCATGAACCGGGAAGCGGTCGAAAAGACGCTGGCCGCCAAATCCGTCCATTTTTGGAGCCGCTCGCGCAAGAAGCTCTGGGAAAAAGGCGAGACCTCCGGGCATAAGCTCATGCTGAAGGATTTATTCGTGGACTGCGACGGCGACACGATTTTGGTCAAGGCCGAGCCGGTCGGCCCGACCTGTCACACGAACGAGAAAACCTGTTTTTTTCAGCGCCTCAAGGACGACGGGGTGGTGGACGAGAAGAAGACCGCCGAGGCCTTCGGAGGCGGCATCCTGGACCAGCTCTATCGGACGATCCAGGACCGAAAGCGAACGCCCTCGGCGGAGTCCTATACCTCCAAGCTCTTCCAGGGGGGGATCGACAAGGTGCTCAAGAAAGTCGTGGAAGAAGCGGGCGAAGTGGTGCTTGCGGCCAAGGGCGGGAAGAAAGAGGAGATCGTCTACGAGACGGCCGACCTCTTCTTCCACACCCTCGTCGCGCTCGGCTATTGCGACATCACGCCGGAAGAGGTCTATCGGGAACTGGCGGGCCGGTTCGGCAAGTCCGGCCTGCGTCCGGAGAAAACGGAGAAGGGCTCGTGAGCGACTGCTTGTTCTGCAAAATCGCCGAGAAGAAGATTTCGGCCAAGATCGTCTATGAAGACGACCGTTGCGTCGCTTTCGATGACATCAATCCGCAAGCGCCGGTCCATGCCCTTGTCATTCCGAAGAAGCACATGGTCTCTGTGGCTGAGCTGAGCGAGGCCGACGCTGGCTTGCTGGGCCATTTGATGACGGTCTGCGCAACGGTGGCGAGGCAGAAGGGGCTTGCCGATTCGGGCCATCGGCTCGTGGTGAATACCGGGTCCGACGGAGGCCAGACGGTCTTTCATTTGCACCTCCATCTGTTGGGCGGACGTCCGATGGAATGGCCGCCGGGCTAGGGGATTGCGTCCCGTTGACAGTTCCGCAAGCCGTCTGTTAGCTTGACCAGTTAACTTTTCCTTCGGTTGGCCCATCCAGAGATTGCGACTGGCTCGGTTTCGGGCAGCACCGCAGAACAGGAGTGGTATCGGCGTGAGCCAGGGCCTCATTCCTGAAGACGTGATCAATCAAATCAAAGAACGGGCGGACATTGCCCAGGTGGTGTCCGACTACGTCACGCTGTCTCGAGCGGGGCAGAACCTCAAGGGGCTCTGCCCGTTCCACAGCGAAAAGACCCCGTCGTTTACCGTCAGCCCGGCCAAGCAAATGTTCCACTGTTTCGGCTGCGGCGTCGGCGGGAACGTCTTTACGTTTTTGATGAAGGTCGAGGGGAGCGATTTTCCCGAAGCGGTGCGGGAGCTGGGGCGCCGGACCGGCGTGGCGATTCCGGCTGCTCAAGAGGGCCGGCCGTCCCAGGAGCGGGGCGAACGGCTTCGTCTGGAGCAGCTCAACGAGGCGGCCACCGCCTGGTTCCGTCGCAACTTGCTGGACCCGCAAGTCGGCCGAGAGGCCGGCGCCTATCTGGCCGAACGGGGCATTAGTCCGGAGACCGCCGACACCTTCGGGCTGGGGCTTTCCTTGCCCTCCTGGGACGGGCTGATCAAAAGCCTGACCAAGGACGGCTACAGCCTCAAGGAATTGGCCGTGGGCGGGTTGGTCGTGGCCAAGGACACGGGACGGAGCGGGCCTGAGGCGGCCGGCTATTACGACCGGTTTCGTTCCCGCGTGATGTTCCCGATCCACGATCTTCGCAAAAAGGTGATCGCCTTCGGGGGGCGTATTCTCGGCGAGGGGATGCCCAAGTACCTGAACTCGCCCGACACCCCGCTCTTCAACAAGGGACGCGGGCTCTATGCCCTGGAGCGGGCGCGGGAGGCGGCGGGACGGACGGACAGCCTCGTCATCGTCGAGGGATACTTCGACGCCATCGCGCTGCATCAAGCGGGGATCGCCAACGTGGCGGCCACGCTGGGGACGGCGCTGACTCCCGACCATGTCCGGACGTTGCGGCGTTTCGTGACCAAGGTGGTCTTGTTGTTCGATCCGGACGCCGCCGGCGTCCGGGCGGCGCTCAGGACGCTGGATCTCTTCGTGGACAGCGGGATCGGGGTGAAGGTCGTGTCGTTGCCCGAGGGAGAGGATCCCGATACGTTCATCCGGAAACAGGGCGCCGAGGCCTTCGCGCGGCTGCAGGACCGCGCGCCCAGCCTCCTGGACTTTGCCGTGGAGCACAGCCTGCAGCAGGCGTCTTCGGGGCTGATCGAGGATCGGATTCGCAGCGTGGACGAGATTCTGCGCATCTTGCAGAAGACCAGCCACAGGATCGAAAAAGAAGAATGCACGCGCCGCGTTGCGGAGCGGTTGGGGATCAATCAGCATCGGCTGATCGAGCGCTACCCCGAATTGATGGCGAAGGACGAGCGGCGGGGCCTTGACGCCGGCCGCAAGGCGAGCCCCCGGCCGGCGGCGCCCTCGGAAGCCGAGCGGCGCTTCAAAGGTAGCCCCGAAGAGCGGGACCTCATCCACCTCCTGCTCCACGGCAAGTTGCCGGCCGAGCAGGTCCGTGGGCTGAACGCCGAACTGTTCACCGTGCCGGCCTGCCGTCGTCTGGTGGAGATCGCCCTCGGAAACCTGGACCGGGACGGCCGCGTGCTCACCAGGCCGTTGCTGGATGCGGCGATGGCCGACCCGGACTGCGCGGCGGTGGCGACGGAGTTGTCGCTGTCGGAGCATCATTTCGACGATGTACAGGAACACATTCACGGATGTTTGGACGCGATGGAACGAAAACGGCGTGAACGGGCGTTGGGCGCATTGATCGTCCAGCTTCGCTCGGCGGAGCAAGAAGGACGAACGGAGGAAGCCCAACGTTTGAACGCTCAAGTCAACGACCTGCGCATGAGAAAGGCCGGCGCTCCGACCGCCTAACGCGCCATTCGAGGGAGTCGATATGCCCAAAGAAGCATTGCTCGGCGAAGTCAAAAAGCTGATTTCTCGTGGAAAAGAGAAAGGCTATCTGACCTACGAGGAACTCAACAGCACGCTGCCCGCCGAGATGGTCTCTTCCGAGCAGCTCAACAACTTGATGACCATTTTCGGCGAGATGGACATCGAGGTGATCGACGCCTCCGAGGGGGACCGCTTCCAGAAGGCGGCCGACGGCGAAGAAGTGACGGAGGACGCGGAAGAAAAGGAAGAGGCCGAGGAGGAGGAAAAGGAGATCGACCTGACGCCGGGCGTGCTCAGCCGAACCGACGATCCGGTGCGCCTCTACCTCAAGGAGATGGGCAGCGTCGCGTTGCTCAGCCGCGAAGGCGAGATCGAGATCGCCAAGCGCATCGAAGAGGGCAAGAAAGACATCGCCTCGGCGGTCTTCGGCATGCCGATGTCCATCCAGTTCGTGCTTTCGCTGCGGGACAAGCTCAAGGCCGGCAAGATCAGCATCCGGGAACTCGTGCCGGTGGTTGAGGCCGAGGAGGAATTCGAAGAAACCGAAGAAGAGATCGAGCGCGACGACACGGAACTTCGGGAGAAGACCCTCGAGGCCCTGACCAAGGTCCGCAAGGTGTCCCAGACCCTCATGGGCCTCTACGAAAAGAGCCGGCGGGCGGGAAACAACCCGGCTCGACATCACCGGATCAAGGTCCAGATCAAGGAAGTCCGGCTGCAAGTCGTCGAGAAGATGGAGTCGATCAACCTGCATGCGGCCATCAAGGACCGGATGGTTCAGCGCGTTCGCGATCTGGCCCACGAGATCCGCGCGGCCGAACGCGAGATCGCGCAGTGCCAGCGGAAGCTGGGCGTGCCGGGCGAAGCGGGGCAGGAACTGCTGCGCCGGCTGGGCCGCAGCCGACCGGATTTTCTGGCCGTGAAACGAAAATCCGGCCTGTCGGAGGAGGCCCTGCAGGAGATCAAGAAAGTGCATCAGGGCGCCCGCAGCCGGATCCGGCAGCTGGAAACCGAAGAGGCGCTGGTGTCGGCGGACGAGATTAAAGACGCTGTCCGGCACCTGGACCTGGCGGGTGAGCGGGTCAAGCGAGGGAAGTCGGAACTGGTCGAAGCGAATCTTCGGTTGGTGGTCAGCATCGCCAAAAAATACACCAACCGAGGGCTGCAGTTTCTGGACTTGATTCAAGAAGGCAACATCGGCCTCATGAAGGCCGTGGACAAGTTCGAGTACAAGCGCGGCTATAAGTTCAGCACCTATGCCACTTGGTGGATCCGCCAGGCCATCACGAGGGCCATCGCCGACCAGGCCCGGACGATCCGCATCCCGGTGCACATGATCGAGACCATCAATAAATTGATCCGGACCTCGCGCCACCTGGTGCAAAAGCTCGGCCGCGAACCGACGCCGGAAGAAATCGCCGAACGCATGGAGTTGCCGCTGGACAAGGTGCGGAAGATTCTCAAGATCGCCCGCGAGCCGATTTCGCTCGAAACTCCCATCGGGGAGGAGGAAGACAGCCACCTGGGGGATTTCATCGAGGACAAGAAGGCCATCTCCCCGCTTGAGGCGGCGATTCGATACGACCTGCAGCGCCAGATCAACAGCGCCCTGGAGACCCTGACCCCGCGCGAGGAGAAAGTGCTCAGAAAGCGGTTCGGGATCGGCGAGAGCACCGATCATACGCTGGA
>VGXD01000042.1 GCA_016873525.1 Nitrospira sp.
TAGCCCCGTTCAAAATGCTCCCGCGCCGCCGCAAGGGCCCCCAAGGCAGTCGGCCGGTCGCGCTGCCCGGTCAGGCCTTCGCTGCAAAATCCGCAGGCTTCCTGCGGCGCGCCGCCGAGGTAGGGGCAGGCCTGGAAGCCGCACAGGTCCCAGGGCTGGACCACGTCATCCTCCCGTCCCAACGCCACCGCCCGCTCGATCACATTTTCCAGTTCCCGGACGTTGCCCGGAAACGAGTAGCGGAGCAACAGTTCCTGCGCCGGCTGCGAAAATCCCTTCAGCGACTTGTGCATCCTTCCGCAACGGGTCTGCAACATGTGCTCGCCGATCAGCAGCACATCTTCCTTCCGCTCGCGAAGAGGCGGCAGCCGCACCGGCACCACGTTCAGGCGATAAAAAAGATCCTCCCGGAACCGCCCCTGCTGCACTTCTTTTTTCAGGTCCTTCTGCGTCGCGCAGACCAGCCGGACGTCCACCTCGACGGTCTCGTTTCCGCCGACGCGTTCGAACTGCCGCTCCTGGAGCACCCGAAGCAGCTTGACTTGGACCACCGGGGAAATCTCTCCGATTTCATCGAGGAACAAGGTGCCCTTGTGGGCCAGCTCAAACCGGCCGCGCCGCTGCCGGAGGGCGCCGGTAAACGCGCCCTTCTCGTGGCCGAAGAGTTCCGCTTCCAACAGCGTTTCCGGCAGCGCCGCGCAACTCACCTTGATCAGCGCCTGGTCCCGGCGCGGGCTGTTGCGGTGGATGGCGTTGGCCACCAATTCTTTGCCGGTCCCGCTTTCCCCGACGATCAAGACGGTGGAGTCCGTGGCGGACACCAGCTTGATCTTTTCCAGCACCTCTCGCATCTGGTTGTTCTTGCCGAGGATGCCCTGAAAACTGAACTTCCCCTCCAGTTCGTCCCGGAGCAACAGGTTTTCCTGCCGGAGCGCCAAGACCTTCGTCACGCGTTCGACGATCAGCAGCAGCTCCTCCATCGCAAAGGGCTTGGTGATGTAGTCGTAGGCGCCCCGCTTCATCGCTTCGACCGCGGTCTCGACCGAGCCGTGCGCCGTGATTACGACGACCTCCGTCCGGGGCGAGCGCTGCTTGCACAACTGCAACAGATCGAGGCCGTCGGCGCCCGGCAGCCGGAGGTCGGTGATGACGACGTCGAAAGCCTCCTGGTTCAGCAGGGCGCGGCCCTCCTCCCCCGTCGCCGCCGTCCGGGGCTCGAAGCCCACCGCCTTAAGCGCATCCAACATCGACAGCCGCATCAACGGCTCATCATCGATGATCAACACGGACCAGGGCTTCATGACAGGCCTCCGACGGCCGCCCGATCCCGCGAGAGCGGCAGGCACAGGGTGAAGGTCGTGCCCTTCCCCACCTCGCTGTCAACCAAAATGCGCCCCCCGTGCCGCTCGACGATCCCCAGGCTCACGGACAACCCCAGCCCCGTCCCCTCCCCGACTCCCTTGGTCGTAAAGAAGGGGTCGAAGATGCGGGACAGGAGATGGGACGGAATGCCACACCCCGTGTCTTGCACGTCGACCACGCACATCTCCTCGTCGAGCCGCGTCCGAATCGTAATGCAGCCGCCCCCCTTGATCGCCTGGATCGCGTTCAAGATCAGGTTCATGAGCACTTGCTCCATCATGTGCCGGTCCGCCATCACGGCCGGCAGGTCCGGCTGCCACTGTTTCTCCAAGCGGATCTGGTTCGCCGTCAGGGCATGTTCCGTCAGGACCAACACGCGCTCGATCACCTCGTGGATGTCCGTGCGGGACAGCTCCGGCTCATGCTGCTGGGAGAAGTCCAACAACTGCCGCACGATCTTCTGCACGCGCCGCAGCCCGTCCTCCATGGAAACCAGGTATTCCTCTTGCCTGGCCGGCGGCAGCGTCCCCTTGCGGAGGTTGTAGAGGCAATTCAAAATGCCCCCGAGCGGGTTATTGATCTCGTGCGCCACCCCCGCCCCCAGCCGCCCGATCGACGCGAGCTTTTCCGAGTTGCGGATTTGCTGTTCCAGTTTTTTCGTGTCCGTGATGTCCCGCGCGATGCCCAGCACGCCCAGCACACGCTCTTCCGCATCCTGTAACGGCGACACGCTGACCATCGCCACCCGCACATCCCCCGTGCGATTCACCACCTCGACTTCGTAGACTTGTTTGGCGCCGATGTCCAAGGTGCTCTTCAACCGACGGCCCCGATGTCGCTTCGACAAGAGCGAGAGGTACGGCCGGCCGATCAAATCCTCCTTGCTGTATCCCCAAACGCTCACCTTGCTGTTGACGTAGGTGAACCGTTGCTCCGTGTCCAGGGTGTAGATGACGTCGTTCGCGTTCTCCAGCAGATTTTCGAGATAGTTTTTCGTTTCTTCGATTTCGCGCGTGCGGGCGCGGACCTTGGCCTCCAATTCTTCGCTGTAGTGCTGGAGCTGCTGCTCCATCCGCTTGCGTTCCGTGACGTCGCGCAGTTGCACCATGACGGAGACGGCCGTGCCGTCGTCGATGCGGATCAAATCCATCTCGACAGGCACCGCCTGCCCCGACCGATGGGACGCCTCGATCTCCTGGGTCGGAACCTGCCGCTCCCCGCCGACGATCTTCCCGATGAGTTCTTCCGTCTTCCGATGATAGGCGGGCGGCACCAACTCGAGAAACGGCCGCCCCAGGACATCGCCCTCGGCATACCCGAACACCTGCTCCTCCCGTCTATTGACCGCCACGATGCGACCGGTCGGAGCGACCATGAAGACCGAATCCGCCGCCAAATCGAAGAGCGCTTTGTAGCGTTGCTGCGATTGCGACAACTGCTGCGTGCGCTCCGCGACCTCCTGCTCCAACTGCGTCGTATACCGCTGCACTTTTTGCTCCAGAAGCTTGCGCTGCGTGACATCCCGCACAAAGGCCCGCGAATACACCAACCCGCCGCCGGCCGCCTCGAACAGTGACGTGGCGTGAATCTCCACATCGATGGGCGTGCCCCTGCTGGTGAGAAAGACCGTTTCGACCGTGCTCCGCCCTTGCGAGACAAGCTGCTCCAAATGGGCGAGAATGCCCGGCGCTTGCCCCTTCGGGACAATGTCCCACAGACGCATGCGCAACATCTCGTCCAGCGAATAGCCGAGCTTCTCCAGTTCGGTCTGGTTGACGTGGACGAACTGGCCGGCTTTGTTGATCTGATGGATCATTTCCGGAGAATTCTCGATCAGGTCGCGATATTTTTCCTCCAGGCGCCGGATGTCGGCCATCCGCTGCTCCAACTGGCCGAACGATTCTTTCAGATTCCCCGCCATCCGATTGAACGCCTCGGCCAACTGTTCGATCTCGTCGCCGGTCTGAACGGTCACGTGGTGGTCGAGGCTGCCGGCCCCGATGCGCTGGGCCCCCTCGTGCAGCAGGCGGATCGGCTTCACGATCCGCCTGGCCACCACCGCCCCGGCGCCCCAAAGCACGGCCAAGACGACGGCTCCGTAGGCCGCAACCTCGACCAACAGCTGGTTCAGCGACGCGTAGGTCTCCTGCGGATCCTGCCGCACAAAGGCCCACCAGCGCTTGCCCGCCAGGCTGCCCGACACCAAGCGGTCCACCAAGTGGACCGGGGCGAACCCCACGATCGCATTCCGGCCGCCGTGGGAGTCTTCGGACACGACGGCCCAGCCGGCCTCAGGACGCGTGACGGCCCGCACCAACTCGGGAACGATGGCATGTTCTTCCGGCGCCTGCACCGGACAGATCACCGGCATCCCGTCCGAGTTCATCAACATCGCGTGCCCGGTCGCCCCGATGGTGACGGCGGAAATCGACTGAAACAACGTGTCCCGCCGCAAGAGCACGGTGACCACCCCGACCACCGTGCGCTGATCCTCTTCCAAGATCGGGACCGACACGTTCAGCACGTGGGTGCCGAAGGAGGGATCGAAGTAGATGTCGCTCACGTACTGCCGCCCCTGGCCCTCCTTGAGGATGGCCTGCCACCAGGGGGCTTTCCCGTAGTAATACTCCACCTGCGGAATGGAGCTGACCACCAGCGCCCCCCGATTGTCCGTCACGAAGATGCCGACGTAATCGGACCGGCGGATGTCGTGCCACCGGATCAGATGGTTGGTGACGATGCGGTTGATAAAGAGGGGGAACTCGTTGTGGCGCTCGCGCGCGCGCCACTGCTGCTGCCAGTCCTTGATCATCGACCGGATGCCCGCCTCGTCCTTCCCGATATAACTGCGGTTCGCCTCCGTGACGGCCGTCCGGAGAAACGGCATGCTGGCGAGCTGCTGCGCCTCGCTGAGCCCGCGGGTAATCTGCATTTCCACCCGACGGGACGCTTCGACCGCGATTTCCTTGAAATTGGCGCCGGCGGTCTCCCGAAGAGCCCGCCGCTCTTCGACATAGGTGAGCACGAGGGAAAACGTCAGCGGCAGGAGACCGACCATCACGATGGCCGTGATGATCTTGTACTGGAGGCTATGGGGACGGCTCCAGAGTGTCATGGTGGCAACGAATCAGACCGCCCTATGCGCCCATCGTCCTATGCTGTCCGATGAATCTCCGAAACAGGCACCTCGGCTGCGGGATGGCCATCAGGCCCGCTTGAGCAATCGCCCCGGACCGCCGGGCCAAATCAACAGCACCGTGCTCGCGACGAAAATCGAGGAATAGGTGCCGATAATGACGCCCCACAACAGGGCCAGGGAAAAATCGTGCAGCACTTCCCCCCCGGCCAAGGTCAAGGGAATGAGCACCAGCACGACCGTCAGGCTGGTCACGATCGTGCGGCTCAGCACTTGGTTGATCCCGTTGTTGATCACGACCTGGAGGTCGTCGCGGCGCCTGGCGCGGAGGTTCTCCCTGATCCGGTCGAACACGACCACCGTGTCCGTCAAGGAATAGCCGGCCAGGGTCAGCAGGGCCGTCACGACCAGCAACGTGATTTCCTTGTCCAGCACGTAAAAGCCCCCCAGCACCGCCAGCACGTCGTGGAACGTGGCGATCGCCGCCGCCACCCCGAACCGAAACTCGAAGCGGGCGGCGATGTACAGGATGATGCCGGCGAACGAGACCAGGATGGCGATCAGCGCATCCTGCTGCAATTTATGCCCGACGGTCGGCCCGATCTCGGTCGAGGAGTTCACCACGAATTTGTTGTCCGGAAATTCCGTGCTGAACACGGCGACCACCCGATCCGCCACCTTTTCCTCGATCGTCGTGGCGGTCTTGATCCTGACCAGAATCTTGTTTTCGTCCACGAACTCCTGCAACTCCGCGTTGACCAGCCCGTGCGACTCCAGCGCCTTGCGCGCCACGTCGATGCGGATCGGGTGGTCGAACTTCAGTTGCACCGCCGTCCCGCCGGCAAAGTCGATCCCCAGATTGGCCGCCCCCCGGCTGATCTGAACGATCGCCAAGATGCCCAGCAGCATGAGGACGCCGGAAAAGACAAAGGCGATCTTCCGCTTCCCCATGAAATCAATGTTGGTTTTTCCTAAAATTTCGAACATGCAGACTCCCCGCGTTGGCGGCCTCCGGGCCTTGTGCTAAATGCTCAGTTGCTCGACTTTGCGACGCTGATTGATCGTATCGAAGACCACCTTCGTGCCGACCAGCGCCGTAAACAAATTGATGGCGATCCCCAGACACAACGTCACCGCAAAGCCCTTGATCGGGCCCGTGCCGAAGAGAAAGAGCGCCAGTCCGGTGATCAGGGTCGTCACGTGCGAGTCGATGATCGTCAACAGCGCCTTGTCGTACCCTCCGTCCACCGCCAGCCGCACCGTCTTCCCCTGCCGGAGTTCCTCCCGGATACGCTCGAAAATCAGGACGTTGGAGTCCACCCCCATGCCGATCGTCAAGATGATCCCCGCAATGCCCGGCAACGTCAGGGTTGCATTGAGCCCGGCCAGGGCCCCGATCAGGCAGATCAGGTTGAGGGCCAGGGCAAAGTCGGCGATCACGCCGGACAGCCGGTAGTAGATCATCATGAACAGGACCACCATGCCCAGGGCAAAGAGGGTGGACCGAATGCCTTTGTCGATCGAGTCCCGTCCCAGCGAAGGCCCGACGGTCAGGTCCTGGATGATCTTCAGCGGCGCGGGCAAGGCGCCGGCCCGCAGCACGATCGCCAGGTCATTGGCCTCCTGCATGGTGAAAGTCCCGCTGATCTGCGCCCGTCCTCCGCTGATGCGTTCCTGGATGACCGGCGCGGAATAGACGGTGTTGTCGAGCACAATGGCCATGCGCTTTTTGACGTTCTCGGACGTGATCCGATCGAACTCGCGGGCCCCCTTGGCATCAAAGGTGACCGAGACGTAGGGATCGTTGAATTGCCCGATCGAGACCCGCGCGTCGCTCAAGACGTCCCCGGCCAACATCACCCGCTTTTTCACCAGGAACGGGATGCGGAATTCCCGTCCGGAATCCTTCTCCACCACCTTCTCGAAGAGAATCTGGTCGCCTTCCGGCACCTGCCCTTGCAGCTGCCGAAGCACCTCCTCCTCTTTCCCCTTCGGAATGCGCTGCGGCAGTTCCATCGCCAGCTTGCTGGACTCATCCAGCAGCTTGAACTCCAGCAGGGCCGTTTCCTTGATCAGGTCCTTGGCCCGCTTCGGCTCCGTGATGCCCGGCAACTGCACGACGATCTGCTTCAACCCCTGCCGTTGGATCAACGGCTCGGCCACGCCGAACTGATCGATCCGATTCCGAATCGTTTCCAGGGCCTGGTTGATGGCGGAATCCTTGATCCGCTTGATTTCCCCCACGCGCAATTCGTACACGAGGCTGTTGGCGGTCCGGGACGCCTCGACCTCGAAGAAAGACGGGAACTCTTCCAGCACCTTTTGTATCTGTTCCTTCAGGTCCCCCTGCTGAAACGCCAGCGTGACCTGAGTCGCCCCGGTCCGTTTGACGGATTCGACCGGAATTTTCTTGTCCACGAGCAGGTCCTGAATCGCGTTGACCGACCGATCCACGGCGATTTCGACGGCCCGTTCCTCTTCCACCTCCAAGACCAGGTGGATGCCCCCCTGAAGGTCCAAGCCCAGCGTGATCCCCTTCGTGGGCAGGACTTTTTTCAGCCACTCCGGCAGCGTCTGGTAGAGCTGCGGGTAGGAGGGGAGAAAAAATGCGACCGACAACATCAAGACTGCGCCCAACAATGCAAACCGACCGCCGACCTTCTTCATCCTAACCTCTACTTGTCTCCGTTCAGGTGTCCGAGGCTCCGCTAGTCTTCATCGTCGCTGCGAAGCCGCGTGATGGACTCGCGCTGCACTTTTATTTTGGTATTGTCGGCGACCTGCAGCGTCACCGTGTCCTTGCCCAAATTGGTCACGCTGCCCCAGATCCCGCCGGACGTGACGACCTTGTCGCCCTTTTTCAAGGCTTCCAACATGGCCTTGAGCTTCTTTTGCCGTTTCTGCTGAGGGAGGATCAACAGAAAATAAAAGACGACGAAGATCAACACGAAGGGCACCAGGGACATCAAGGTCCCCCCGGCGCCGCCTCCCCCGGGACCGCCTTGAGCCCATGCAACCGAAGCCATCATCATCACAATCGTTCCTCCACCGAGACCGTCCGAGCCGGAGCCCCCGTGGCTCCCGCCCCGCCGTCCTCGCCATACAGATGAAGCCGCTCTTCCTCAATCGCCTGTCCGGCCCGCTTGGCGTGAAACTCCTGCCGGAAGGCCGCAAAATATCCGCCCTCGATCGACGCCCGCACCCCCTGCATGAGGGCCGCATAGTAATAGAGATTGTGCACCGTGTTCAGGCGCGCCCCCAACATTTCCTTGACCGAGTAGAGGTGATGCAGATACGCGCGCGAATACCGGGCACAGACCGGACACGAGCAGGCCGGATCGATCGGCCCTTCGTCCTGCTTGTACCGGGCATTTTTGATGAGCACGCGGCCGAACGACGTAAAAAGCCAGCCGGTGCGTCCGTGCCGGCTGGGCACCACGCAATCAAACATGTCGATGCCCCTGGCGGCCCCCTCGACCAGATCCTCCGGCATCCCGACGCCCATCAGGTAGCGGGGCGATCCGCCGGGCAACTCGGGCACCGTCACCTCCAACATCCGATACATCACCGATTTTTCTTCCCCGACCGAGAGTCCGCCCACCGCATAGCCGTCAAAGCCCATGGCCACAATGTCGCGCGCGGCCTGGACGCGCAGGTCGGCATCGTGTCCGCCCTGGACAATGCCGAACAAGGCCTGGTCCGTCCGGCGGCGGGCATCCTGGCACCGGCGGGCCCAGTGGCTGGTTCTAAACAGCGCCTCCAGCACCTTCTCGCGCGAAGACGGCAGGGCCACGCACTCGTCAAAGGTCATCATGATGTCCGCCCCGAGCGCCTCTTGAATGGCCACGGCCCGTTCCGGCGTGATGTGGTGCAGCGATCCATCCACATGCGACTGGAACGTCACGCCGTCGTCGGTCACCGTTCTGAGCTTGGCCAAGCTGAAGACCTGGAACCCCCCGCTGTCGGTGAGAATGGCGCCGGGCCAAGCCGTAAACGCGTGCAGCCCCCCCAACTCGGCCACCACCTCATGGCCGGGACGCAGGTAGAGGTGATAGGCATTGTTCAGGATGAGCCCGTACCCCATCGCCTGCAGTTCATGGGGATCGATGCCTTTGACCGCGCCCAAGGAGCCGACCGGCATGAAGGCCGGCGTCTCGATCGCGCCGTGGGCGGTCGTGAGCGTGCCCCGCCTCGCCCGTCCATCCGGGTCCGTCTTATGTACGACAAAGCTCAACACCGCCGCGTGACCCTCTTTATGACACCTACATCCGATCCGGAGCAGACAGTCCGAGCAGCGCCAGCCCGTTTCGAAGCACTTGCTGAACTTCCCGCATCAAGGCCAGCCGCGCCGCCGTCAAGCCGGGCGTCATCTCTTCGCGCTGCCTCACGGACAAGGCAGCGGCATCCGTGACGAAGCCCTGACCATCCGGCGCCTCCGCCTCGACCGCCGGCGGCATGATCCGGTGCTTATAGTAAAAGGTATGGAGCAGCCCCGCCAGTTCCTGGAGGTAGAAGGTGAGCCGGTGCGGCTCCAGCGCCTCCGCACTGGCCCGGACGACGGAGGGATAGGCCGCCAGCTTCCGGATCAAGCCGAACTCGTCCGCATCCGTCAACAGACTCAAATCCGCCTCGCTCGGTTTCGGAACCCGGATCCCTCGCGCTTCGGCAACCCGATACAGGCTGGCAATCCGCGCATGGGCATACTGCACGTAATACACGGGGTTGTCGGCCGACCGCTGCTTGGCCAGGTCCAGGTCAAAATCCAAATGCGTGTCCGATCGCCGCATTAGAAAGAAGAACTTCGCCGCATCGGCTCCCACCTCGTCCACCACCTCGCGCAGGGTAATGAACTCCCCCGCCCGCTTGGACATCTCGACCTTCTGCCCGGCCCGCATCAAACTGACCATCTGGACCAGCACCACCCGCAGGCGGTCCTTGGGATAGCCGAAGGCCTGAACCACGGCTTCCATCCTCGGAATGTAGCCGTGGTGGTCCGCGCCCCATACGTCGATCAACAGATCGTAACCCCGCATCAACTTGTCGCGGTGGTAGGCAATGTCCGAGGCCAGGTAGGTATAGTCCCCTTCCTGCTTGCGGACCACGCGGTCTTTCTCGTCGCCGAACGAAGAGGAACGGAACCAGAGGGCTCCGTCCTGCTCGAACAAAAGACCCCGTTGCGTGAGATCGTCCAGGACCTGCCGGACCGCACCGGACGACATCAGCGAGGCCTCGCTGAACCAGGCGTCGAACTCGATGCCGAAAGCCTGCAGATCCTTCCGAATCAACCCCAAGAGTTCTTCCTGCGCCAAGTCCCGGCAGCGCTGCTCGGCCTGTTCGGGCGGCGCATCCAAGAGCGTGGTTCCAACGCGCTCCTGGACATGGGCCGCCACGGCGGCAATGTAGGCGCCGTGATAGCCCTCCTCCGGGAACGTCGCGGCGCGGCCGTTTTGCTCCAGATAGCGCGCGTACACGGAGGTCCCCAGCAGTTTCATCTGCCGGCCGGCGTCGTTCACATAATATTCCTGCACCACGTCGAACCCCACCGCGGCCAGCAAGCGGGCCATCGCCTGTCCCACCGCCGCGCCCCTGCCATGTCCCACGTGGAGCGGGCCAGTGGGGTTGGCGCTCACGTACTCGATCAGCACCCGTCGGCCCTTGCCGAGATCAGCTCGGCCGTAAGCCTCCCCTTGGGCCTCGATCTCGGAGAGGACCTGCAGCCAGAGGTCCCGCTTGACCGTCATGTTCAAAAACCCGGGCCGGGCAATCTCGACTCGGTCGAAAATGGCCTCGCGCTGCGCCATGTTCTCCAGAATGATCTGGGCGACATCATGGGGAGCACGCTGCTCCGAGGAGGCCAGGGTCATGGCCACCGTGTTCGCAAAATCGCCCCATTCGGGACGTTTGGGCTGGTCCAAGGTGACAGAGGGCAGCGCCTCGATCTTCAACTGTCCCCTTCGCTTGGCCTGCTGCAACGCGTCTTGCAGGGCATCAATGACCTTTTCCTGAACGATATCGCGAGACACGCCACTCTCTCCCAACTCGCCTAATTATTAGCAAAAAAGCCAGGTTCGGAATCTAACACAACCACCCTCCCATGACAAGGATCGGGTTGGGCCATTTTGCCTCTAGGCAAAAGATCGGTAAAGCTGAAGCCCTTGCAAACAGGCTTCGAACACCGCCTCCGGCGACACGTTGAGGCAGGGTTTGTCCTTGCAGCGTTGCACCGCCTGCCAGCCCTGTCCCTGACACATGCAGGGGGGGCCGCTCAAAGCCCTGACGTGACCGCCGCGCGGAGCCCAGCGCCGGATCTCCGTCGGTCCGAACAAAGCGATGGTGGGCAGACGCAGCGACCCGGCCAGGTGCGTCAGGCCTGAGTCCTGTCCGAGAAACAAGTTCGCATGGGCCAGCAGCCCCGCTACCGACAGCAGCGGCAGGCGCTGAAAGACCGGCGGGGCAATCGCGCAAGACGCGGCCACTTCCGCAAGCCGCTCGCCATCGGCCGGGCCGCCGATCAGAACAGAAGCCATCCCGATGCTCCGAAGTCGTTCGATCACCTCTACGAACAACGATGGATCGCTGCACTTCTGCCGACTTCCGCTTCCAGGATGGAGGGCCACCAAGAGCCGTTCCCTGCCGACTCCCGCTTCCATCAATCTGGCCTCGGCCTCGTTCAACGCAGCATCGGGAAGACGGAGTGGAGCGTCATCGCTCGTCGCTTGGGCCAAGCCCTGCACGGTCTCCAGAAACCGATCGGCTTGGTGCATAGCCTTGCAATCGGACGAATGAGGGGATCGGATCACAACACGTTCTACGCCCAGCCCGCGTATAGCCGCAAGCAGCCGCCCGTCCTGATCGGCCATCCAGCAGAGGGCCACGTCGCCACGGCCGAGCCAGTCCCCCAGCGCGTGACCG
>VGXD01000043.1 GCA_016873525.1 Nitrospira sp.
GTTTACGCGAGAGTTTAAACTGGAGGCCGTGAAGCTGATCCAAGACCGTGGGGTCACCGTGGCGCAAGCCGCACGAGATTTGGGTGTGCATGGCATGGTGTTGCGCCGATGGGTAGGGGAGGGGACCACCGATCCACGGCAGGCCTTCCCGGGCCAGGGGCAGATGAAGCCCGATCAGTTTGAGATCGAGCGCCTCCGCCGTGAGGTGACCAAGCTCAAGGCCGAGCGGGACATTCTAACAAAAGCCGCGGCCTACTTCGCGAAGGAGTCGCTGTGAAGTTCGGCTTCATCGTGAAGCACCGGGGGCTCTGGCCGACGGCGTGGTTGTGCGAGGCGCTCGGTGTCTCGCGGGGTGGATTCTAGGCGTGGCTGACGCGCCCGCCAAGCCAGCGTTCTCGCAGCGACGAGGCCTTGGGCGCCAAAATCCGGGCGAGTTTCCTGCAGAGTGACCGGACCTATGGTGCGAGACGAGTGTGGCACGACCTCCTGGCCGAGGGTGAGATGTGCGGCCTGCATCGGATCGAGCGACTAATGCGGCAACAGGCCTTGCGGGCACGGCCCAGACGGCGTCGGGTGCCCGCCGATGCCGGCCCGCAGGCGCCGGGCGCGGTTTCGCCGAATGTGCTCAATCGCCAGTTTGACGCCCCGGCCCCGAACCGCAAAGGGGTGGCCGACTTCACGTATCTCTGGACGGCCGAAGGGTGGCTCTACGTCGCCGTCGTCGTAGATCTCTTCTCCCGACGGGTGGTGGGCTGGTCGATGCAGGCGACGATGACGGCACAATTGGTCACGGATGCGTTGGTGATGGCGATCTGGCGGAGAGGCAGGCCCAGGACCGTGCTGCATCACTCGGATCAAGGCAGCCAGTACACCAGTGAGCCCTTCCAACGGCTCCTGGCCGACCAGGGCCTCTCCTGCAGCATGAGCCGCTCCGGCAACGTCTGGGACAACGCGGCGATGGAAAGCTTCTTCTCCTCGCTGAAGACCGAGCGCACCGCGCGTACGCTGTACCACACACGAGACCAGGCGAAAGCCGACGTGTTCGATTACATCGAGCGCTTTTACAATCCCCGGCGGCGGCACTCCGCGCTGGGGTATCTCAGTCCGATGGAGTTCGAACGGCAGGCCGAATTAGCGTAGGTTGGTGTCAATCAAACCGGCAGCAGGCCAGATGACCGACTTGGTCTTTTGGTTTTAAGCCTGTAAGCAAGACGATAACTTACGACGCAACACAATGTGCGTACAGAGTTAGAACAAGCTCAGCTGTATTAAAAAATAAGGCATTCGTGCGGGTGTAGGCGGCGTGGCCGTAGAGGTGGTCGCGGGGGTTGCCCGCGTCTGAAGATGAAGCGTCTTTGTAGTCAACAAGCAGACATTGGCCGTCTGCCGGGCAGCGGACGCTCTTGCGCGCGCATTCCAGCCATCGCTCGAATCCATCCCAAGGTTCCAGCAGTTCCCACAAAGCTTTGTTGGCGGTCTTGCCCTCCGGTGAGGTTGGGGTGGCGGCATCGCTCCCTGCCACCGCCAGTTGCTGCACATAGTCCCCGCCCCAGACTAAGGGCATCTCCATCGTGACCTGCGGCAGGTCCATCTTGGCCAGCCAGCGTTTGCCGTCGGTTCTCATCATCCGGTGGTTCACGACATGAAGGAGCTTGCCAAGGCCGGCGGCATCCCAGCCGTACCGGATGGGGGTGCCGAAGGTGACGATGTCCAGGGCCGCGCCGTTTAAGATGGTCCCGGCCTGGATTGCGTTCTCGATCTGAAGCAGGCGGGGCAGCGCGTCGGGCGCTGCTTTGGTCTTCTCGTAGTAGGCTTTGAGGATTTGGAAATAGGCCTCTCGCCCTGAGGATGGATTCGGGGCGAGGAGGTTGGAAACAAGCGCCAGCACTTGTCCTGCATGGCCATGGGCTTGGACCAGCAGCCGATCGCCGGCCCCTAGCTTCTGCTCCGCGCAGATGGTCCTGAGTCGTTCAAGTAAGTGCCAGGCCGCAAGGGCCCGTCCCAGGTGGTGCTGTTCGGAAGACCAGAGGTGGCGCGAACAGACGATGGGGCGAGAGGCGTTGCGATTGACGGCGTTTCGGAACAGCTCGACATAGGCGTTGGTGAAATTGCCCCTGTCGCCGACCTGTTTGTCGAGCAGGTTCCTGGTGGCGTCGTCGTCGGTGAGGGGCGGCTTGGGGCTGTCGGGGAGGGATGCCAGACCATTGGTGTCTTGCCGCAAGAGGGCCAGCAGGGCTTCCATGCCGGGAATGCCGCGCGAGTAGCCCCGCTTTAACCCGCCGGCTTCATCCAGCCGTTGCGCGCCGAAGAGATCGGCGCCGAGGCCTGCCCCCTGCATGAAGAGCACGGCTCTGACCCCGCCCTGGGACAGCTCGCTTCCCAGCCTTGCCATTTCATCCTGCCAGGCCAGGGAGTCCGGCTGGGCTCCGGAAACGAAGTCCCGATAGACCACACGGTCGCCGGGGTCGGACCGCGAATAGGTTGCATGCTGAAAATTATTTTCTGTCGGCATCCTGATCCTGTCATACCTGAAAGGGGGACCCCGGCGCAATGGCCTCCGTGGCGGGCCGAGGCCTGCGTCCGGCAGTGGTTGACCGGTCAGAAATTGGCGTGTTAAGGTACCTGCGCCTCTCGACTGTGCGGACAGAAGGCTGTGCGCGGGGGGAGGCAAAATAGAATGGACTTCAGCCTAGGGGAGCGATCGTGAAGGGCTTGTCGGATCTTCGTGCGTGGGTAGTGGCCGGGTTGGTGCTGGCCAACGTGACTCTTCCCCTGGCCGCCTCGGCTTCGAAGGCTTCTGTGGCTGCGGCGCCGGTCCAGCCTGAACACGTCGTTCTGGTGGTGCTGGAAGGGGTGGGGCAGGATGCGCTCAAGAGCGGCCCCATGCCGGCGCTCGGCCGTTTGGTGAAGGAAGGGGCCGTGACCTGGTCCGCAACCGGCGTCAATCCTCCGCTGCGGCTTCCGACCATGGCCTCGTTGTTTACCGGCCTGCCGGTGGAGAAGCACGGGATTACCTGGAATACGTTCGATTTCATCCGGGGCTATCCGCGCCCGCCCACGGTCTTCGACTACTTGGATTTGAGCGGGGGCCGGGACAGCGCGATCTTTTTCATGGACGAGGCCCTCTATCAGTTGGCCAAGCCGGAACCCTATACGGACTATCAAATGTGTGGGCCGCTGAAGCCGGAGTGCAGCGCGGCCACCATCGTCGGCTACATCCGCGAGTATTTCCGCAAAGCCTCAAGCGGCCATGGCTACGGCCATGCCATCTTGTCCCTGCCGCATCTTCTGGTCGTGCATTTGCCGCAACCGGGCCGGGCCGGCGCGGCGCAGGGCTGGCATTCGCCGGCCTACCGGGAATCGTTGCGGAATGTGGACCAGGCGATCGGCTCGATCTTGGGGATCTATCGGGAGTTGGGCCTCTTGGGGCGGACGACGGTGTTCGTGACGGCGATCAACAACACAGGCGAGGCCAAGGGTGTCCAGGGCGGCGAAGCCGCCGGCGCCTCCTTGCCGCGCATTCCCTGGATCGCCTGGGGAGCCGGGATCAAGCCGGGCTATTCGATCAAACAACCTGTGTCGATCATGGACACGGGGGCGACCGTGATGCGGACCTTGGGGTTGGAGACCCATACTGAGTGGGAGAGCCGGGCGGTTGAGGAAATTTTCTCGGCTCCGCGGCCCGCATCCGTGGATCCAGCTATGGACCGTGGGGGGGCTGTTGGAATTGACGGGAAGGTACGACCGTAAACGGGCGAGGGTTTCGCCCCTGCAAGTTCGAGCGGCCCAGGTGCCCGGCGCCTGGTGGGTCTTGGCGGCGCTTCTTGGCCTGCTGACCCTGGTGGCCGTGCGGCCTGCGGCTGCGGGGCCGCCGAGCGCCTACGCGAAGGAATATTCCATCACCGTGGATGCCACGGCCCTGAATCCGCCCACCTGGTGGCAGGTGCCGGGGAAGACGCCGGCGATCATGACCCTCGATCCCGACAGCACCGATGCGCTGCGGACGACGGCACCCTCCGAGTTGAAACTGAAGCCCGGCTCCTATCGCTTCGGGACCTTCACCTTCGATTTCCCTTTTACCGTGACCCTTGAAGGGGTGCTGGATTATACGCCGTCGCTGGACCAGTGCGTCTCCGGGCGGGGGACGCAGAAGCTGACGATCACGTGCAGCCGGACCCAGCCTTACGGGGGCCAGCGCGACTATTAGCAGGATGTTGAAAAAGGCCGCCAGCGTCGTTCTCGCGTCGCTCAAAGGCTCAACGTACACACAAGAGTACGCGTCGCCTTTTCGCTCGCTGCGGCCTTGCCGGACAGCCTTTTTGAACATCCTGGTTTCAATAATCTGCTGAAAGAAGATTCGAATCGAGTTGTTTGAGGTGAATCATGGCTCATGCAGTGCAGGACTTGCTCGAAGCGTTGGAAGACGTCGATGACGCGACGCGGGAAGAAGCAGCGAAGGCGCTGGCCGAGCTGGCCGACCCCAATACCCTGGAGGCCTTGATCCAGGCTTGCGGAGACGAGTTTTGGTCGGTGCGTGCTCATGCCGGTTGCGGGGTGGCCAAGATCGGAGGCCCCCAGGCGCTGGAGGCCCTGGTCAATCTGTTCAACGATCCCATCATGGAGGTGCGCAACGAAGTGGTGTCCGCCCTGGCGCGTCTTGGCGCCGGGGTCGTGGATCGGCTCATCAAGGCGTTGAAGGACGAGCGGTGGCGGGTTCGTGAATATGCCGCGAAGACCTGCGGCGAGATCAAGGACGCCAAGGCGGTGGATGCCTTGATGGTGGCCTGCCGTGACCGTGACGGGGCCGTCAAGAGCGCGGCGGCGGAGGCCTTGGGAAAAATCGGCGAGGCCAAGGCGGTGCCGGCCCTGCTCAAGCTGTTCAAGGATTCATCCAAAACGGTGCGGGAGACGGCGGGGACGGCGCTTGTCGCCATCGGGCTGCCGTCCGTCCAGCCGCTGATCCAGACTCTCAAGGATCCGGACTACGTGGTCCGCTGCCATGCGGCCAGGGCCCTGGGCGGCATGACCACCGACTACCAGTACGGCCGGTCCTGGGTCAAGGATCTGCCGGTTGTGGAGGCGCTGATCGAGGCGTTGAAGGATGCGGATCGGGCGGTCCGGGAGGATGCCACGATCGCGCTGGGGATGATCGGGGATGCGCGGGCCATCGATGCGCTGATCGAGGCGATGAAAGACGGGGCCGTCAAGCGCCACGCGATCATGTCGCTGGGGATGATCGGGGATGCGCGGGCGCTGCAGCCGGTCCTGGATGCGCTGAAGGGCAAGGGGATTCGTCAGGAGGGGACGCCGACTCCCGGCTGCATCGTCAGCGAGGAGGCGTTCATCAAGGAAGCCGCGGTCACCGCCCTAGGCCATTTCCGCGACCCTCGCGTCATTCCGGATCTCATCATGTTGCTCAAGGACAATGTCCTGCGCGAGCGAGCCGCCGACTCGCTGGTCCTGATCGGCGACGCGGTGATCGAGCCGCTGGTCGCGTTCCTGTTCGATCCCAAGGCCTCGGAGGTGGAGACGAAAGAGCGGGCCCTCTCGTTTGCCACCAGCCGCCTGAGCGCCCCCGATGCTCTTCGGAAGGCCGTGGGCGACACGCTTCGGAAACTCGGCTGGGAGACGCCTGCCGATGAAGAACTGGTCGATTCGTTTCAGACCGATAACCTCCGGGTGGATAAACCCCTCGGAGATGTCGGCCGCTTCGGCCCATCGGGCGACCTCAGCGTCTAGCAGGCTGTTTCCCCTGATGGATGGTCTGTTCTCTGATCCCCAATCCCTGGGCGTCAGCGGTGTCACTCCCGTCCCTTGGCAGCCTACCACCACGACGGCCGGTCGCAGGCTGGAAGGTGCGCCGGCGAGACGGGACGACGCGGGGCAGGCATGATGGCGGACAGCGTGGCGGAGCAGATCGCAGCCTTGAAAGACGAGGATTGGACCGTCCGGGAAGAGGCGGCCGTCTCGCTGGGGACGTTGCGCGACGCGCGGGCGGTGGGACCTCTCCTGGCCCTGCTGAAAGATTCCGACCGGGCGGTGCGGGACGCCGCGATCAGCGCCTTGACCGCCATCGGGGAAGCCTCGGTGACGGCCTTGGGCGGTTGTCTGGCCGATCCCGATTTCACGGTTCAGGAGTCGGCTGCGGCGATCCTTTCGACGATCGGCGACGCCCGCGTCACAGATCCGCTCATCAAGGCGTTGAGGAGTTCCGACTGGATCGTCAGGATGCACGCCGCCAAGGCTCTGGGGCGCATCGGAGATACGCGGGCGGCCCAGGCGCTCATGCCTCTGTTGCAGGACAAGGTTAAGGCGGTGCGGGTGGATGCGGCGCAAGCCCTGACCCTCATCGGCTTGGCCGCGGTCCCTCTGTTGCTGGAGGCGTTGAAACATGACGAATGGCTGGTCCGACTGCACGCCGTCGAGGCGCTGGGGAAAATCAAAGCGCCGGAATCGGTGGAGCCCTTGCTCTGGGTTTTGTTCAACGACCAGGATGCGGCGGTCCGAGAGGACGCCGTCCGTTCGCTGGGCGACATCGGCGACGCGAAGGCCGTGGACTTCCTGCTCATGGTGATGAAGGAGGCGAGGCTGCGTTCCGTCGCCGTGGAAGCGCTGGGGAAAATCGGAGACCGGCGGGTGGTGCCGGCTCTGGTCGAGGTCGTTACCGGCGTGAATCGGCCGGCCGACATCCGGCCGATCGATGGGTGCGGCGATCGATGGGACAGCGAAATGCTGGCCATGGAAGCGGCGGTGAAGGCGTTGGCGCAAGTTCGGGACGAGGCCACGATCCCTACGTTGGTCGCGGCGCTGCAGAATACCGTGGTCCGGGCAGAGGCGGCGGCGGCCCTTGTGGCCTTCGGTCAACCGGCCATCTCCCCGCTTCTGACGGTGCTGAGAAAAGAGCGGGACGAGAACATTCTGTTCCACGCGAAGGACGCCTTGGCGCGGTTGGGATGGCGGGCGAACAGAATCCAGTGAGGAGTGTCGAGTGAGGAATGCTGAACGGAAGAAAACGGCCGTTCCCCTTGCTCATCGTTCTGCGTGTAGCAGCCAGCGTTGCCGTTGAAGCCATGCCGAAAGAATCGCTAGAGACCTTGATCGCGGAGCTGGTCCATGAAGAGGACTGGCGTCGGATGCGTGCGACGGCGGCCTGTCTGAAGGGCGGGCCGAAGGCCGTGGAGGCGCTCGTCCAGGTGTTGGAGACCGGCAGCGCGGCCCTCAAGATGGAAGCGGCCGGTATGCTGGCGCGGATCAAGGACCCCCAGGGCGGCGTGCCGCTGGTGCGTTTGTTGAAAGATGAGGATGCCTCCGTGCGCAAGGCCGGGGCCATTGCCTTGGAGCAGATGGCCGGCGTCCTGGACCAGGCTGCGGCGGCGGTCTTGGTGGCGGACCTGCACGAGTTGAAAGAAGAAGGCCAACGCGAGTCGGTGATCGGGCTGCTGGGCTTGATCCCCACGGCCATCCACCCCCTGTGCGCCTTGCTCAAGCATCCCGACGAGTCGGCGCGGCGGACGGCCGCGGACATTTTGGAGCATCTGCTGGATTCCCGTTCGGCCGATGCCTGCGTCGATGCGATGGGGGATCCGGTCGTTCGGGACGTGGCCATCCAGACGTTGAAGAAACTCGGGGCGATCAGGGAGCGGATCACCACGGCCTTCGACGCGCTGCGCGAGGTCGAGGGGGCCAGCGAGAGGGAAGAAGCCCGCATGGCGACCGTCATCGATCTGCTGGGGATCGGCCGTCCGAGCGTTGAAATTCTGATCGAATACCTGCAAGATGAGGACTGGCTGGTGCGAGAAGCCGCGGCCGATTTGCTGGGCAAGATCGGCGATGTCCGGGCCGTGGAGCCCCTCATGGAGCGGCTGCGGGCGGATAAAGACACCGGGGTCAAGGAACTGGCGATCAAGTCCCTGGGCTTGATCGGGGATGCGCGTCCGGTGGAACTGTACATCGAGGCCATTCCGCTGCGCCCGCTCAGGACTCTGGCCATGGAGGCGTTGGCGAAGGTCAAGGATGTGGAGGTGCTGCGCTCGCACGAGGGCCTCTTTGAGCGCCTGAAGACCGACCGTGACGGGTTGGTGTCGTATAATGCCGGCATGATCGTGGACAAGCTCCAGGCGATGGCCATGCAAGCGGCTGATGGGGGGAGCCACGAGGAGGGTGAGGATGAGTGACGTGGAAGGAGCCGGTCGGCAGGCGGATCGGGTGGAGCAGTTGCTCTCCGCCTTGCGGGACGAAAATGAAGCGCTGCGCGACCATGCGGCGGCCAGTCTCGGGCAGATGGGCTTGGAGGCCTTGCCGGGGTTGCTCGGTCTGCTGGCCGACGAAGATACGGTGATCCGCGAGGCTGCCACCAGCGCGATCGTCAGGATCGGTCCTGCCGCCGTGGAGCTGCTCATCGAGGCGTTGCAGGACGACGAATGGGCGGTGCGGGAACAGGCCGCTTCGGCCCTCGGCAAGCTGAAGGACCCGCGGGGCGTCGAGCCCTTGATCCGCGCGCTCAAGGACAAAGACGGCGCGGTCCGCAGTTCGGCGGTCTGGGCGTTGGAGCGGGTGGGGGATCCACGGGCCGTGCCGGGACTGGTGGAGGCCTTGGCGGACGGCACGTTGCGCGAAGATGTCGCGCGCGTCCTGAAGAAAATCGGCGACGTGCGGGCGGTGGAGGCGCTGATCGACGGGTTGCTCGGCACCAATTGGATGGTGCGGCGACACGCGGCCGAAGCCTTGGGCAAGATCGGCGATCCGCGCGGCCTCGCCCCGCTGATCGAGGCGTTGAAGGATGAGGACTGGCTGGTGCGGCGGAACGCGGCCGAGTCCTTGGCCAGACTGGGCGACCGGCGGGCCGTGGAGCCGCTGGTGCCGTTGTTGGAAGATGAGAACGAGATGGTCCAGGAGACAGCGGAAGGCGCCCTGGCCAGCCTCGGCTGGAAATCCCAGGCAACCAATTAGCGAGGAAAGGCTAGAAGGCAGCCATGGCAGATCAAGTTCCCGAGCAACCGGCAAAGCTGATTCAGATCGGTCCCAAGGGAGGGGCCAAACAAGACGGGTTCAACCTGGTCACCGAAAAAGTGGTGGCGGTGAATCCGGCGGCCAAACAACTGGAAGTGGAGTTGTTGGCCTATGACGGCAAGACGGTGATTTTGGACGTCGCGGAGGAAGCGCTTGAGGACCTCAAGAAACTCAAGCCCGGCGACGGGGCGACCATCCGGGTGGTGGAAAATGGCGGCAAGCGCGTCGCCAAGAGTTTTCGGATCCGTTCCAAGGACCCGAACACGGCGAAGGCGGATGCGATGTTGCTGGACCTGAAAGACACCCACTGGCTCAACCGCAAGTACGCGGCGGAAGCCTTGGGGGACCTGAAGGATGAGCGGGCGGTGGCGCCCTTGGTGGTGGCCTTGTCCGACGAGGTCGGGGATGTCCGTCAGCGGGCCTATGACTCGCTGATTAAATTGGGAGCCGTCTCGGTCACGCCGCTGATTTCGTTGCTGGTGTCGGAGGAAGATGAGCTGCGCCAGTCCGCCACGGAGATTATCCGCAAGATCGGCAAGCCGGCGGTGGAGCCTCTAGCGGTTGCGTTGGGGGAGGCGGACGATCGGCTCAAGGGCCGGATCATGAAAGTGTTGGATCGGATGGGCTATAAGCCCAAACCGAAGGACGACGGGGTGAAGCAACTGGGCACCCAGGTCTGAGAGGCCGGGTTTACGCGCCGGTGTTCGGATTTCTGGTCGGCCGGCCGACGGAGACGTAGTGGAATCCCAACGCGGCCATGCGGTCCGGTTCGTAGACGTTGCGGAGGTCGATGAAGAGGGGGCGGCGTAACGCCTTCTTGACACGCTCGAAGTCCAAGTTCCTGAACTGGTTCCATTCCGTCAGCAAGACCAGCCCGTCGGCACCCCGCACGGCATCGTAGGCATCCGCACAAGGCGTCATCTTGGGCAGGAGCGCGCTCCCTTCCTCCATGGCCTCCGGGTCATAGACGCGGACCGCACAGCCTTCGGCCAACAACTGTTCCGCGATGGCCAGCGCGGGGGATTCCCTCAGGTCGTTGGTGTTCGGCTTGAAGGAGAGTCCCAGCAGGCCGATGGTTTTCCCCTTGAGTCCGTCCATCGCGTCGCGAATCTTCCCCACCATCTGTTGCCGCTGACGTTCGTTGACCCTGGCGGCTGCCGCCGCGATCTGCATGTCCAGCCCGGCTCTCTCGCCGATTTGAATCAGGGCGGCCAGATCCTTGGGGAAGCAGGATCCGCCGAACCCCGGTCCTGCGTGGAGGAACTTGGCTCCGATCCTGTGGTCCAGCCCCATTGCCTTGGACACCACCTGCACGTCGGCGCCGACTTTCTCGCAGAGGTTGGCGATCTCGTTGATGAAGGAAATCTTGGTCGCCAAAAAAGCATTGGAGGCGTACTTGATCATTTCCGCCGAGGCGATATCGGTCACGACGAAGGGGGTTTCGATCAGATAGAGGGGGCGGTACAAGTCTTTCATGACCGCAATGGCCTCGGCGCTGTCTGCGCCGATGACGACCCGATTGGGCCTGAGAAAGTCCTCGATGGCCGAGCCTTCCCGGAGGAATTCCGGATTCGACACGATGTCGAAGCGGCAGGGAGCGGGCTGGTGGGCGCGGATGACCTCGCGGATTTTTTCGCCGGTGCCGACCGGCACCGTGGATTTTGTCGCGATGACCTTGTAGCCGGTCATGTGCTTGGCGATCCCTCGGCCTACGTCTTCGACATAGGAGAGATCGGCCGACCCGTCGGGTCTCGAGGGAGTCCCGACGGCGATGAAGATAGCCAGGGCTTTATCGACGGCCTTGGCAATGTCGGTGGTGAAGGTCAGGCGGTTTTCCCTGATTCCCTTGTTGACCAGTTCGGTCAGCCCTGGCTCGTAAAACGGGACGTCGCCTTTTTCCAGCTTCCCAATCCGCTTCGCGTCCGTATCCATGCAGATGACGTTGAGGCCAAACTCGGCGAAGCAGGCTCCCGTGACCAGTCCGACGTATCCTGTCCCAATGATGCTGATCTGCATGGAAAACCCTTCCTGTCTGAATTGCCGTGCGTCGGATCCCTCGTTTGAAAGAGGGCTATACGAAATAGAGCGGGGTGAAGTATAGCAAGGAGGTCTCCATGCCGCAAGCGAGTGTACTGGGTCAGTACATGTGAGACGAGGGACCTCACGGCGGATGATGCGCGAGGTATTCCGCCGGTGTCAAATAGCCCAACGCCTGATGGGGGCGGACGTGGTTGTAGGTGTGCTCCCAGACCCGC
>VGXD01000044.1 GCA_016873525.1 Nitrospira sp.
AATTCATGGAATGGGCGGACCGGCACAAGGTGCACTTGCTGATCAACCAGACCCTCTCCGTCCAGACAGAAGACGGCGAGTTGCACATCGTCGGATTGGACGACCCCTCTCTGCACCGCGCCGACCTCCGCTGCATCCCCCCGCCCCAGCCAAACCGTTTTACGGTTCTCCTGGCCCATGCCCCCAATATTCTCGATCACCTGGACCACAGACACGGCGTGGACTTGGTGCTCTGCGGCCATAGCCACGGAGGACAATGGCACGTGCCCTTCCTGCGTCCCTTCTGGCTACCCTATGGCTGCAGCGGGAGAACGCAGGGCCACCACCACAGAAACGGCCACCGACTCTACATCAACCGTGGGATCGGATGGTCGCTGCTGCCGATTCGTTGGAGTTGCCCTCCGGAAATCCTGGTCATCGACTGGCAGTGACATCCGGCGCGCGCCGAACAACCTCTGGCTACGGGATTCTCTCCAGCGCTTCGCGCGCCCGGCTCCGCACCGTCTGGTCCCAGTCGTCTTGCATCACTTGCGTCAGCCTCTCCGTTGCCTCCCCGGCCCTCATCCGGCCCAGGGCCAAAGCCGCACAAGCCCGCACGTAGGCGTGATCGTCCTCCAAGGCGGCCAGCAGAAGCGGAAGCGCGGCCTTGTCCCGCAAGACCCCCAAATGGCTGGCCGCCATCCCACGGACCCGATGCTGCTTGTCGCCGAGTGCGGTCTTCAGGGTGGCCATAAAGAGATCCCGCATGGCGGGCGCGACTCGCTCCAGCTTTTTCAGTCGATAGCGATTCAACTCGATCAAGGCAAAGGCCAACTCCAGCCGCTGCTCCGTCCCCGTCGCGCGCTCGAACCGCGCGATGAGCCGTTCCCGTTGGGCTCGGCGGTCCAGACCACGCCTGATGCGGCTCACCGCCAGCCACAGGCACATGGCCCCGGCAAGACCCAGGAGCGTGATCGGCACGGTATGCTCGACGAGGATGTCCTTGGTGTCAGGCGGAATGCGCTTCCACACCCATACCCCGGTCACGATCAGACCGACCAGCACAAACACGGCTGTCAGCCTGGCTTGGCCTCGTTGATTTCGATCGATCATCACAACCGCATCATAGGGGGTGCCGCAAACCCAGTCAACGGAGAGTCTCCCACGGAGAGATCGGCAATCCGCTTGCCGGGCGAGCACGCCTGGCCCGACTTGGGATAGCGGTTGCAAGGACGGCTTGATGTTCATTCTGACTAAGACTACTATGCGGGCCGACCCCGGAGAGCGCTCAGATCGAAGACGATCTCGGCCTGACGATCTTGCGCCTACGAGAAAGAGCCGCCGCCATGCGGCGGGAGAACCCCTCGTTCCCCCATAGTTAAACAGGCCCTATGCGCCTCACGATCCTCGGCTCCGGCACGAATATCCATCCCACTCGCGCAGCGGCGGGCTACTTGGTCCAGACCGATCAGACCCTCCTGTTCGACTTCGGTCCCCGCACTCTCGCCAACCTCATCAAGACCGGGACGGACCGGCACCGCATCACGCACATTCTCTTTTCGCATTTCCATGCCGACCATTTTTCTGACTTCGTCACGTTTTTTTTCGACGCCGTCTACGTGTCGAAGTTCGCCCAGGCGAGGCCGGACCTGACCCTCATCGGCCCGCGCGGAACCAAGCGGCTGTTCGGCACGATCCTCCGCGCCTTCCCCGGCTTTAAGACCGCCCCCTTCCGCGTACGCCTCAGGGAGGTGGCGGACCGAAGTTTTTCGCTGGGAGCCACGCGTATCGTCCCGCGCACCGTCCAGCACAGCTCGCATCTACACTGTATCGGCTACCGGATCGAGCACAACGGCAAGGCGCTGGCCTATTCCGGCGATGCGCAGTACTGCGAGAACCTCGTGAGGCTCTGCCGCCGTGCCGACGTAGCCGTCTTGGACTGCTCGTTTCCCGCCAACCGCCCCGGCTCCGGACACATGCATGCCGGGGACTGCGGCAGGGTGGCGCAGGAAGCCGGCGTCCGACGCCTGATCCTCTCGCACTTCTATCCGATTGCCGAACGGTATGATGTCAAGGCACAGGCCGGCCGCTTGTTCGCAGGGCGGATTACGATCGGACGGGACTTGATGGAAATCGACGTCTAGGCAGGATGGATCGGCTGAGAGAAGACGGCGCCGGCCGGCTGAGGATCACCGGTCACAGGCCCTGTTCGCACTCCCCCTTTTTGCCGCCCTTCTTTTCGTTGTCGTGTCCGTCTTCGAGGATGTCCATGAAGCGGCTCAACCGTGTCCCCTTCACGACGTCGTCCATCTTCTGGTAAATGGTCATCAGATTTTTGACGGTTCGGACCAAAATCGCGCGGGGCGAGCTTGTGGCCAGGTACTTCTCCTCGAAGCCGTAGCCGGCCTGCATGAGAAACCGCGCGCAGTCTTTCTCCGTGAGCAAGGCCCCGCCGTTGAAACAGTCTACGAAAATCTTGTACCGCTCGGACTCGAACTTCACAAGGAAGTGACCGGGCATGCCGACCCCGACCAACGGCAGACCGATACGCCGGCCCACGAGCAGGTAGAGCACCGACAGGCTGATCGGAATGCCGATCCGCCGATCAAGCACCCGGTTGAGGTAGCTGTTGTCCACCTCATAGTAGTTTTTTGTGTTCCCTCGGAACCCTTGTTCGGTAAAGAGATAGCGCCCCAGTGTCTTGACGGCTTCCTCGCCGGACACCCGCGATCCCATACGGTCACGGACTTCGGCCGCCATGGTATCGAGTTGGGCCCCATAGGCCCGGACGTCGAGGGTGGGATAGCCATACCGGGCGATCAGGAAAGCGCCGGTTTCCAAATCGATCCGATCGTCTGGATAGGCCGCCAGGATGCGGAGTTCCTCCTCCAGACGGCTCCCGCGGATTTCGTCGAGGACCTCTTCGATCCGCCGCGCCATCTCGGGCTGTTCGATCTCGGCTTCTTGCAGCAACGGCACCGCCGTGTAGCCGATCTCGACCAGCTTGCCGCTGATGGTTTTGGCGACCCGCTCGTTCTCGTCGGCCAAGAGCCTGATCAGGGCCTTAATCTGACTTTCCGTGGTCGGCATCATCGCAACACTCCGCGAACGGTCCGTGGCAACACCCCGATCGCGCACTTAGCCCATCGCTCGACGAAACGCGCGGGCGCTGCCATACAAACAGAGCGCGTCAAAAGCCACCATGACCACCACGACCATGGCCACGGGGCCCAGCGCTTCCGCCCAGCCGGACAGGATGAGCGGCCGGACTGCGTCGATGGCCCAGGTCATCGGATTGAACCGGGCGAGCACGCCCATCCACGTCGGCATCGCCGCCAAGGGCACCAGAGCCGAACTCAGAAAGATCATCGGCAGCGAAAGAAAGCCCAGCACGGAGAAGAAGTCGCCGTGGCTCTTGACCGAAAAGGCCATGGCCATCGAAATGGCGGTCAGCCCGACACCGAACAACAGGCCGATGAGCAGAATCACCACCACGCCCAGGAATCCGGTGGCGGGACGGACGCCGAAGAGGTAGGCGACGCCGAGAATCACGAGCACTTGCAGCGAGGTGATCGTCATGACGAAGATGAAGCGGCTCAGGATCACGGACGAGCGGTGAATCGGCGTGGACATGAGCCGCTCCAGGAAGCCGTTCTCCTTGTCGAAGAGGAGATCAACGCCGCCCGCCAGCCCGTTGTTCAGGACCGTCATGATCACCACGCCGGCCGCCAAAAAGCTGATGTAGTTGGGCGCCTGCACGACCCGCACATCCGCGGCCCGCTGAAACAGGTTGCCGAAAAAAATCAGCCAGAACAGCATCGGCTGCACCAGCGTGAACAACATGCTGAATTTTTCGCGGCTCAGCCGGCGCACCCACCGCATGGTGAGCGCGCCGATTTCTTGACGATATTCATTCATGGTGACGGCTTTCTATTCTTCCTCTGCGTTCGGAAACTCTTCGCGAATGGCATGGCCGGTATGCGCCACAAAGACATCGTCCAACCGCGGACGATGGTACTCGATGAACTCCAACCGGCAGGCCAGCCGATTGGCCGCCTCAAGCACGGCCGGCAAGGTTTTCTCGGGCGACTCCACCCTGATATCGAGGCCCGTCTGGGTGGTGCTGACCGCGCGGATGGCCGGATGGCCTTTCAGGGCCGCCGCCAACGTCTCCACACGCCCCATCTCGGCTGTGCTCAGGGTCACCGAGACGATGTCCCCCCCCAGCCCCGCCTTGAGTTCGCCGGGCGACCCCAACGCTTTGATGCGCCCTCCGTCGATGATCACCAGGCGATCGCACAACTGATCCGCCTCGTCCAGATAATTGGTCGTCATGACCACGGTGATGCCGCGCGCCCGGAGACCGCGCACATAGTCCCAGATACGAAGGCGGCTCTGCACGTCCAGCCCGAGCGTCGGCTCGTCGAGGAAGATGACTTTGGGATTCGGCAGAAGTCCGCAGGCGATGTCCAGCTTGCGCTTCATTCCTCCTGAATAGGTCTTGGCCGGCTGGTCCGCCTTGTCCTCCAGGTCGACCAACCTCAGAAGTTCGTCGATCCGGCGAGGGCTCTCGGCTTTGGGTAAGTGGTACAAGTCGGCCAGCAACTGCAAGTGCTCGCGGCCGGTGAGAAAGCGGTCGATGGCCCGTTCCTGCGGCACATAGCCGATCAGCCGGCGGACTTGCTCCGGCTCCTGAACCACATCATGGCCAAGCACCGTGGCCTGACCGGACGTCGGCCGCAGCAAGGTCATCAAAATCCTGAGCGTCGTGCTCTTCCCGGCTCCGTTGGGCCCTAAGAGGCCGAAGATTTCGCCGGCGAACACCTGGAAGGAGATATCCTCGATGGCCGTGGCGCCATCGAACACCTTCCCCAATTTAGACACATCAATAGCCACTGCCCGGTCCATTCAGTTCCAGCCTTTCCTGCCGCCCCGTTCATCGAGCTTGAACTGGATGAGATCGCTCAACCGGCGTGCCTGCTGCAGAAGATTGTCTGCTTCCAAGAGAAATTGTTTTTCAAGGGGAGTCAAATCCAGATAGGTCGATAGACTATTGACGAGAACCTCATCGTCCACATCCTGGCGAAGCAAGCCCTGCCATTGTTGTCCCGCCTCGCAGACGTTCAGATACCCCGTCAGCACACGAACCAGTTCGGCTCGCACGACAGGCTCCAAGGCCACCCCGGGTTGATCGGGCTTGAGGGACACCCGGGCCTCTCGATACCCCTTGTCATAGAACTGCTCGCTCACTTCAAACCGGTGCAAGCCCTGCAGAAGGATGTCGAATCGCCCATCCGGCAATGACTGCACCGTCGTCAGTCGTCCGACACAACCCACCTCGAAGATCGGCGGGTTGCCGTAATAATCCTGCTCCCAGCCTTCCTTCAGCAGGGTCATTCCGATGCACCGGCCACCGGACGCCGCGGCTATCACCATGCGGCGATACCGCGGCTCAAAAATATGCAGGGGGAGATACAGCCGTGGAAACAGGATCACGTTGGGCAAGGGGAAGAGGGGAACGCGATCCGGCACATGGAAGAGACTGTTGCCGGACGGAGTCCGACCCTGCTCGGTTTGCATGCCCCACGATAGCCGATGGTCTCTCGCAATGTCAACAGCGCCGCCACAGTTGTGCATTGCCTGAAATACTCGAAAAACCCTTTCAATACAGGCGATTTGCGTCCAATGGCCCTGCGTGTTATAAGGCTTGGCATGTCGGGCAAGAATATGGGTGCGCAGGCGGTCGGACTTGGTCTTCGACGACTGGTCCTGCCCTTGTTCCTCCTCGTCCTCTGCGCCTGCGGCAAGACCAGCGATACCATCGTGTCCATCGCCCTACACCCAACCAACCGCAATATCTTCTACGTCTCGACCAACGAATCCGTCTACAAGACGCGGGACGGAGGAACCTCCTGGGAACGCATGGCCACAGACCTGAGTTCTTATCGCGTGCTCACCCTGGCCCTGGACCCCCAGCACCCCGCAACGGTCTATGCCGGCACCATGACGGACGCCGTCTACAAAAGCCCGGATGGCGGACAACATTGGATGCCCCACAACGTCGGGCTCAAGGAACACATTTCGGTCGTCAACCAATTTGTCTTCGACCCGCGAGCGAGCGAGACGATTTACACGGCCACCACGGTCGGGGTCTTCCGCAGCACGGATGGAGGACGGGAGTGGATTGAACGGATGGCCGGCATGAAGGAAGTGCATATTGTGGTCGCGATCGCCCTGGACCCATCCAGACCCCACATCCTCTACGCCGGAACGACCGGCGGGGCCTATCGAAGCACCGATGGGACAGCCAGCTGGCAAAAGATCAACAACGGACTCATCCCGGCCGAAATCCTGGACGCCTCGTTGTCGCTCGGCATCAATGTCCTCGTGATCGACCCCCACGATCCTGACACCGTCTATGCCGGCACGACCAAAGGGCTCTTTAAGACCCTCAATAAAGGCGAGCTCTGGACCCGCATCGGCTTGTCCTTGCCGGATCAATACATCAGTGCCCTCGTGATCGATCCCACCACGCCCTCCGTCCTTTACGCAGGAGGCCGCGCCGGGATTTTCAAAAGTCTCGACGGGGGACACACCTGGCGGGCCATGAATCGAGGGTTGGAAACGTTGAATATCCGCACCCTGGTGGCGAGCCCCTACGACGCCCGCACGCTCTACGCAGGCACCAACGGAAGCGGGCTCTATCGCAGCCAAGACGGTGCAATGACCTGGGCAAGCGTGAAGCTCGCCACGCATACGGCGCCTTCACCCGCGACGGGCGGGTAACCCTCTCGAGGAACGATGCCAACGATCTTGCTGGTCAGACACGGAGAGACGGACTGGAACCGCAGCGGGCAGATCATGGGAGAACGCCCCGTGCCGTTGAACCAAGCCGGCGAGATCCAGGCCAAGCAACTGGCTGCGTTACTCAAAAACCGGCCGGTCCACGCGCTCTATTCAAGTCCGGTTGCTCGTACGCGTCAAACAGCTGATATCCTGGCCGCAACCTTGAACGTAGCCGTTCAGACGGATCGCGGCCTCACCGAGATCGGCGTAGGGCAATGGGAGGGACGATTCTGGAAAGACCTGACGGATGACATCATACGGCTCAACTTCTACGACAATCCGTCCGATGCCCGCCCGCCAGGAGGTGAAACGCTCCGCGAGGTGCAAGCACGCGCGGTCGCGGCGGTTGAACGAGCGCGGGCCGACGCCGCCCTTGACGCCGGCCCGCTGGTGTTCGTGTCACACGCCGACGTCGTGCGCGCGATTCTCGCTCACTATCTTCGGTTCGATTTGCAGAGAGTCCGTCAACTACGTATCGACCACGCCTCATTGCCCGCCCTCCGGTTCGAGGAGGGCACCGTCGATCTCCTCTACCTGAACTACCCCCCCAACCTCAACCTGCTCTGGCCGGTCACCTGAGCTGGGTCTTTTCGACCAGCCATCCCACCTAATCCTTACTGGCCTTCCTTCGCGCCGGCCGTTGATTCCCCGCTATGCCCGTAGCGAGATCTGAGATTGTTCATGCCGTCCGACAAACTTCTCCACTCTTGGGCCGTCAGAAGCTCCTTCATCTTGAACCGCAAGCCGAGAATCTTGCTTGCAGACCGCATCCGACTATTGCTCATTTCATCAAGAATCTTCGTGAATTCTTCTGGCGTTGCCTCATAATTGCCATTCAGTTCGTAGAGCTTGCTGTGGTATTGGCGATTCTGCCGATAGGTTTCCTTGACCTCGGCAACGATGTCTCCAACAATGGCTTTTACCTGCTTGGCCTTCTCTTGATCCTGGACTGTCTGGTCGACCAATGCCGACATTTCCTGAGTCCCCTTTTCAGCCGCATAGCCCCTATCGCCATGCCCGTAAGAGCCCATGCCATGATGTCCACAGCCAGCCATAGTCATAATGGTCACTGCCAAGAGCCCCACAAATTGCTTCATTCCATTCATTTTCACCTCCTTATTTAATGAAATCGGCATATAAGCTCCGATTAAGTTGGCACTTTAACATAGCCACAACATGATTTCGAGCAGTTGCGCACTATTTCATTTTTGCGCCTCCCCCCATGTTCCATCATAAGCATGTATCAAAGCAGCAACGAAATATTCATATTAATTACTTATTAAACAGTCAGTTAAATGTCCCGTTCAAACTATTACAGCCAATACTGACAAGCATTTGATATACATTGACAGTATGACGTTATGATGAGCGAATTTCATGAGTATGCTTGCAAATGTCTTTTGCTTAAATTTTTCTTGACAGTATTTTAAAGCTATGATACAAAGCAAGCATGTTTCTAAGAGGTCTTGCTTGTGGAAGAGTTACGGGACATACTCGTCGGCCTAGAACAGCGCATTAGTGCGTATAAAAACCGTCTCCAAGAGCTGGAGAAAAAACGCGGGCGCCTGGAAGAAGAAATTGCCACTATCAAGAAATATCTCGAGCTTGCAGAGACGCTCTACCGAGTTGAGGCCGACAAAGCCAAACTTGCCAGCCTATCCAGCCAGATTATCACGGACGAAAAGGGGCCACGCCCGCTCTCGGTCGATGTTACGGATCAGTCCAGGGAGATCCTGCTCGGGCGCAGCAAGTACGTCGCCATGAGCGTTCCGGAAGCCGCTTACCGGATTCTGCGCGAGGCACGGCGCGCAATGCACGCAAAAGAACTCTTGCAGCGTCTGATCGAGGGGGGCATGCAGATCAAGGGGAAGACACCACTCACCTCGGTCGCAACTTCGATCAAGCGCGATAAACGCTTCAAGAAGGTCGGACCCAATACGTTCGATGTTCTCGACGAGGTACTCACGAAGGTCGTGTAGAAGTTCCGATAACCCTACCCTTTAGATCGTGAAAGGAGGTGAGTGATTTGGCGACGAAGAAGGCTGCGAAGAAGAAGAAGAAGAAGTAACCCCTCCATGGTTACGGCACCGGGGGTAAGTGGCCTTACCCCCGGTGCCTTTTTTATTGCCTCGTATCAATCCCCCTTAGCCCCCCCCTTAGCCTGATTTTTCAAGAATTGCGGGCAGCAGTATTGAGCGGCCGCAGGGATTTTCTCGAAATAAGCCCATGCGACCATGCTCCGCACGATACCAGAGGGAGAAGGCTCGCTTAGAGAGAGAAGTTTTGTCGCCAGGCTTAGAACGCAGGGGAGACTTGCAGGGAAGCCGCGTGGGCATGGACGAGGGGTGCTGATTTATGGGCGACAGCCAGATCCTCTTCGGTGTTTAGCAATACCCAGCTATCGGTC
Source organism: Nitrospira sp. (assembly GCA_016873525.1). GTDB lineage: Bacteria > Nitrospirota > Nitrospiria > Nitrospirales > Nitrospiraceae > SCVQ01. The sequence goes on from VGXD01000044.1 coordinate 9,233, forward strand.
TGTTCAAGAATCTTTTCCACCAACTTCGTATGGAGTGCGTGGCCTGACCGGTCTGCAATAAGATGCCCGATGAACGGGACACCAAGAAGGGCCAAATCGCCGATCAAGTCGAGGACCTTATGCCTGACGAATTCATTCTGGAAGCGGAGCCCGGATTCGTTGAGAACACCTTGCTCGGAAAGCACGATCGTGTTCTCCAGCGAGCCACCCTTGGCCAACCCCCTGGCCCAAAGACCTTCCACTTCATTCAAAAATGCGAAGGTGCGGGCATCCGCAATCTCCCGCTCAAACGCGGAGGCCGACCACTCATACACGTAGGCTTGCGCCTGGATCATCGGATGATCGTATTCAACCGAACATGTGATGCGCGGCGTCGCGGACGGCTCGATGATCACCCGCCGTCCCCCCTCGCGCACTTCAATCGGCTGCATAATCTTCAAATAGGGCCGGCGCCGGTTTTGCGGGACAACACCAGCGGCCTGAATCAGTTTCACGAACGCGCTGGAACTCCCGTCCATGGCCGGCACTTCCCCGCCATCCAATTCCACATATACGTTATCAACTTCCAAACCAGCCAGAGCCGCCAGCACATGCTCGACGGTCTTGATCTGCGTTCCATTGACGCTCAGAGCAGTGCAGAGTTCCGTCGGCACCAAATTGCTAATTGCGGCTGCCAAGGAAACCGCCCCTTCCGCATGGTGACGAATAAACACAACACCGGTGTCCGGCGGTGCCGGATTCATGGTGAGCGTCACGCGTTGCCCGGTATGAAGGCCCACCCCGGAGCAACTGATCGATTGGCTGATAGTCTGTTGGTACCGCATTGAATTCCTTGAAATCATTCGACGCCAAGCAAAGATAGGCAATACCCATACCACAATTAATTAATATTACAATGCGTTGATAACTATAACAGATATTAAATCATTGCCGCTAAGACAAATCAGCGAAGTTGCATAAATACAACAAGTGTGGTTTTTTAACAGGGCCTATTGTGTTGCGAAGACGCAACTGGTTGTCCTTCCTAACCCTTGACATTATCCGACGATTTCCACCTCGCGTAAGTTGTTGATGGCTTTTCAGCCTTGCCTGGACAGCAGAGGCTTGATAGAGTGCCTGTCTAATAAAAGCCACCCCCTAAGACACCGCTCCCATTGTGTCGGCACTCCCCCTAGAGGCTACCGTGGAACGCAACGAGAAACTCATCGCCAAGAAAGAAGAATGGGCAAAATATAAACGAGGCCACACCGAGGATGGAGTCATGCAAGACCACCGCCAGCGGCACGACCGGCTTCCTCCCGGTCAACACCTGACCAAGGGCTGGCCGGTTCTTGACCTAGGCATCCACCCCTCGATTCCCCTGGAACAATGGACCCTGCAAATTAGCGGGCTGGTGGAAACTCCCTTGACCTGGAACTGGCAGGATTTCATGGCCCAGCCCCAAGTCCGGCTCGTCACGGACTTCCACTGTGTCACGACCTGGAGTACCTTCGACAATGCCTGGGAGGGAGTCCTTTTCCGCCACCTCATGCAGATAGCGAGACCTCTCCCTGAAGCTCGCTTTGTCTACTTCGCCAGCTACGACAACTACTCGACGAACCTGCCCCTCGAAGCTTGCGACGATGCCGATGTTCTCTTGACCAGGACATGGAACGACCAGCCCCTGTCCCAAGACCATGGCGGGCCTGTCCGTGTCATCATACCCAAACGCTATGCATGGAAAGGCGCGAAATGGGTCAAGGAAATCCGGTTCCTGGAACACGACCGGCCGGGCTACTGGGAAGTCCGCGGTTACTCGAACACCGCGCTGCCGTGGGACGAAGACCGCTACGCCTGAAGGCTCAGTGATGGGGATCCAACTCGATCAGTCCTTTGCGGATCGCTAAAATGGCCGCTTGCGTTCGATCGTAGACCTGCAGCTTGTGGAAAATATTCCGCACGTGG
>VGXD01000045.1 GCA_016873525.1 Nitrospira sp.
TCAGCCCAAGGAACACGGCGTGGGGTTCCTGATGGAGCACCGGCATTTGTGGCTCCGTTCGAGCCGCCAACAAGCGGTCCTGCGCATCCGGCACGAAATCATCCGGGCCTGCCGCAACTTTTTCGACGAGCGCGGGTTCATCCTCGTCGATGCCCCGATCTTCACGCCCAGCGCCTGCGAAGGCACGACCACCTTGTTTCAAACGGACTACTTCGACGAGAAGGCCTATTTGACGCAAAGCGGGCAGTTGTACAGCGAGGCGACGGCGGCGGCCTTCGGGAAGGTCTATTGCTTCGGGCCGACGTTCCGGGCGGAGAAGTCCAAGACGCGCCGGCATCTGATGGAATTCTGGATGGTGGAGCCGGAGGTCGCGTTCGCCGAGCTTGACGACATGATGGCCTTGGCCGAATCCTTCTTGTGCCACATCGTCGAGCGGGTGCTGGCCACGCGCCGGGCCGAGTTGGCCGTGCTGGAACGTGACGTCGCCAAGCTGGAATGCGTGAAGCCGCCCTTCCCGCGCATCACGTATGAGGAGGCGGTCGCCAGGCTTCGGCAGAAGGGCAATCCGATCCAGCCGGGAGATGATTTCGGCGGGGACGAGGAGACGCTGCTCTCGAACGAGTTCGACCGGCCCGCGATCGTGCATCGCTACCCCGCCGCGATCAAGGCGTTTTACATGCAGCACGATCCCCTGCGTCCGGACCTGGCGCTGTGCATGGACGTGCTGGCGCCGGAAGGCTACGGGGAGATCATCGGCGGCGGGCAGCGCATCCACGAATACGACAAACTGATGGCCAGGATTCGCGAGCATGATTTGCCGGAAGAGGCGTTCCGCTGGTATCTGGATCTGCGACGCTATGGCTCCGTCCCCCACGCGGGGTTCGGGATGGGAATCGAGCGGGCCGTGGCCTGGATCTGCGGGCTGGACCATGTGCGGGAGACGATTCCGTTTCCGAGAATGCTCTACAAATTATATCCCTAGCCGGGCCCTGCGCGTACGTCGTTGCCGGCGCGAGTAAGTAGAAAACAGACAAGACGGCAAGGAAGATTTGTCGGCGCGTGGCTCGGCCGCTTGCCGACTTTCTGTACGGTGTCCCATGTATCCGGCCGGTTCTGTTGAGGCGAGCGCATCGCTGCCCCCTCGGCGGTCTTTTGTTCCATGCCTCACTTTTTCAGGTCTTCCATCCCTCTAGTGCCGGCAGCGTCAAGAGCACGGAGGGATCGCCAATTCCCTCCCTGGAGCCCTCCCGTCAACAGCATTTCAAGGCCTGTGCATAAGTCGAGTAATCGTATCCCATTAAGAACAAAAGATTTTCGTTGACAAGACCATTTCTAGTTGTATACTGCACACAGGAAGTGGGAGAAAGTGGGGATTAATGGATCAAGAGATAACAGTGCGAATACGCTTCACATTCCTGTGTTGGCCGACGAAGTGTTGTCATGGTTGGCCTGCCGGCCTGGCGGACGGTATGTTGATTGTACAGTCGGACAAGGCGGCCTGGCCTCTCGCATTCTCGATCTGAGCGGGCCTGATGGGGTGTTGATTGGCATCGACCGAGACGAAGCGGCGATTGACGCGACCCGGAAGAGTCTGGCCGGATTCGAAGGCCGCATACACCTCATTCACGGAAATTTTCACGAGATCAAGCAGCACCTGAAGTCGGTCGGCGTGTCGGAGGTTGACGGCGTGGTTTTTGATCTTGGCGTGTCGTCGGCTCAACTGGACCAGCCTGAACGAGGCTTCAGTTTTCTCGCCGACGGCCCGCTCGACATGCGGATGGATCGCAGCGGCGGCCGGACGGCTGCCGACCTGCTCGCCTGCCTTCCAGAATCCGAACTCGCAGACCTGATTTACCGATACGGCGAAGAGCGGTACTCGCGCCGAATCGCCCGCGCGATCGTCCGGGCCCGCGCGACGCGCCCGCTGCAGACCACGGGGAAACTGGCGGCGGTGGTGCGGGAGGCGGTGCCGTCCTTCTACCGCCATGGGCGGCTGCACTGCGCCACGCGGACCTTCCAGGCGCTGCGGATTGCCGTCAACCAGGAACTGGAGATTCTGGAGGAGTCCCTGCGGGCTGCCGCCGAGGTGCTGGCGCCGGGCGGCCGGCTCTGCGTGATCTCCTTTCATTCGCTCGAAGATCGTATCGCCAAGCAGACGTTTCGGGCCTTGTCGCAAGGGCCGAATCCCTGTCTGTCCAGGCTCACCAAGAAGCCGGTGGTCGCAACGGAAGCCGAGCGCCGGGCCAACCCGCGCGCCCGCAGCGCCAAGCTGCGGGTCGCCGAGCGGCTGCTTGTGGGGGAAGCGACATGAGCGCGATCCTCGTGGTCGATGGCGAGCCGCAGTTGCGGCTTCTCTATGCCGAGTTTTTGCGAGGGGCAGGCTATCGGGTGCGTTCGGCGCGAAACGGCCGGGAGGCCTTGGCCCTGGCTGAGCCGGAGTCGCCGCAGATGATCGTGCTCTCGGTCGATCTGCCGGACATCAGCGGGATCGACGTGTTGGGCGAGCTTCGCAGCAGGAACTTTGCGGGGACAGTGTTGTTGCTGGCCGGCCTCCGTGACGAGCCCCTGCTGCGACGGATACGGGAACTGGGCGATGCGGAGGTGGCGCGCAAGCCCTGCGGGCTGCGGGACCTCGCGCGGGCCGTTTCTGCCGCGCTGGCTCGGAATGAGGAGGCGCGGCGCTATCCGAAGGAGTCGCGAGTTGTGATGGAACGCCATGCCCTATCCGGCAACGTGTCCGCCTGGGCGGACGATCTCATTCATGGGAGGGTGCGATGAAAACAGTGGCCTTCGCGGTGGTGATGGTCTTGCTGCTGCTCTATGTGTGGGAGCGGGTCGACATTGTGCGGGTCGGGTACCAGGTCGAGCGGTTGAAGTCCAAGAAAGTGGCGCTGCAGCGGGAGAGCGACGAGCTGCGCGTGAAGGTCTCCGCCTTGACGGCGCCGGAGCGGATTGCGCATGCGGCCGCGGATAAATTGGGCATGATGCCGCCGGGCCAGGGGCAGATCGTGCTCGTGCGGGTCGAAACGACGCTGCCGACCAATGCCGGGCCGGCCATGCCGGAATTGCGGCTGGCGAAGAACGAGGTGGGAGGGAGAATGCCGTGACGGCGAACGATCCCCATCGTCTTCGCCGGGTCGTCGTGGCCTGCGTGTTGATGCTGGGATTCGTCGGGGTCCTCTGCCGGCTCTTTACCTTGCAGGTGCTGCAGGCGGCCGAGTTGACGGCGCGGGCGGACCGGCAGCATCGGAAGACCGTGACCGTCGAAGGGAGTCGGGGCGGGATCTACGATCGTCAGGGCAAGGTCTTGGCCATCAATATGGACGTGCCGTCGGTGTTCGGCGTGCCGGCCTCGCTTGAGAATCCTTCTGGCGTGGCGCGCGACCTTGCCCGCGTGCTCCACGTGAAGGCCGACGAGATCGAGCGGAAGCTTCGGCAGGAGCGGAGTTTCGTCTGGATCGCGCGCAAGCTGGACCCGGAACAGGGGCGCAGTTTGGAGGGGCTGTCCCTCGAAGGGATCGGCACGGTCATGGAGGGCCGTCGCTTCTATCCCAAGGGGCCGTTGCTGGCCCACGTCCTGGGTTTTTCGGGGATGGACGGGCAGGGGCTGGAGGGGATCGAGCGCCGGTACGATTCGTTCCTTCGTGGCGAGAAGCAACTCGTGGTGCTGCAGCGCGATGCGCTGGGGCGGACGGTGTTTCCCAAGGGACTCAACGAGCAGGCGCCCTCGCCCGGCCGGAGCGTCGTGCTTACGATCGACGAGGTGATCCAGTACATCGCGGAAAAGGAATTGGACGAGGCGGTGGCCGCGACGCGGGCCAAGGGCGGGGTTGCCGTCGTCATGGAACCGAGGACCGGCGCGGTCCTGGCCCTGGCCATCAGCCCCAAGTTCGACCCGAATGCCGTGCGGGCGGTGTCCCCGGATCGCTGGCGCAACCGCGCGCTCACCGATGCCTATGAGCCGGGGTCCACGATGAAGGTCTTTATCGCGGCCGCCGCTCTTGAGGAGAAGGTGATGGACCCGGGGACGCTGATCCACGGCGAGAACGGCCAGATGACGGTGGCCGGCACGGTGATCCACGACCATGAAAAGTCCGGCTGGATCACCTTCTCGCAGGTGATCCAGAAGTCCAGCAACATCGGGGCGGCCAAGACTGCGATGGCCCTGGGCGAGGAGCGGGTGCATCGCTACATTCGGGCCTTCGGGTTCGGAGAAAAGAGCGACATCGATCTGCCGGGGGAGGCGGCCGGCCTGGTCAAGGAGACGAAGCATTGGGGACGCCGGTCGCTGGCCTCCATGGCCATCGGCCAGGAGATCGGCGTGACGGCCTTGCAACTGGTCACGGCGGTGTCCGCGGTGGCCAACGGCGGGTGGCTGATGAAACCCTATGTCGTCTCGGAGGTGCATGACGGCAAGGGACAAGCGGTGGTGCAGAACGGCCCGCAAGTCCGCCGCCGCCCGATTTCAGTCGAGACTGCAAAGACCTTGACGGGCATCCTGGAGGGAGTGGTGACGAACGGAACCGGCGGCAAGGCCGCCGTGCCGGGCTATCGGGTGGCCGGGAAAACCGGGACCGCGCAAAAGATCGATCCGCAGACCGGCGCCTATTCCCCCACGCTTTTTGTGGGGTCCTTTACGGGCTTTGTGCCGGCCGAGGATCCTCGGCTGGCGATTGTCGTGATCATCGACGAGCCCCATGCCGAGGCCTGGGGCGGGGTGGTCGCGGCGCCGGTGTTCAGGCGGATTGCCGAGCAGGCGCTGCCCTACCTGGGCGTCTCCTCCCGTGCGCCGGTCAAGCTGGCCATGGCCATGGGGCCGGAAGAGGCGCCGTGACGTTAGCCGAACTCATTGAGCCGCTGTCCGTGGTGGAGCGGGCGGGATCGCTGGAGGTTGAGATCGCCGGATTGACGGACGATTCGCGCGCCGTGAAGGCCGGCAGCCTGTTTGTGGCGGTCAAGGGAGAGCGCGTCGATGGCCATGCGTTTCTGCGTCAGGCCGTGGCGGCCGGGGCCTCCGCGCTGGTCGTGCAGGAGCCGGCCGCAGCCTTGACGGAGGGCGTGGCGGGCGGGGCGGCGCGGTCCCTGCCGGTCGTGCGGGTGGACGATTCGCGGCGGGCGTTGGGCCTCCTGGCCAGCCGCTTCCATCGCGTCCCGTCTTCGCGCCTCAGCATGATCGGGGTCACCGGCACGAATGGAAAGACCACCATCACCTATTTGTGCAAGGGGGTTCTGGAAGCGGCGGGGAGGAAGGTCGGTCTCATCGGCACGGTGGCCTATCAGATCGGATCGGAGCGGCTGGCCGCCTCCCACACGACGCCGGGCTCGGTCGAGCTGCAGGCGCTCCTGGCGCGCATGGTGGGGGCCGGGATGGACGCCGCCGTCATGGAAGTCTCCTCCCATGCCCTGGCGCTGGATCGCGTCGCCGGCTGCGAATTCGACGCGGCGGTCTTTACGAACCTGACGCAAGACCACTTGGATTTCCATGCCGACCTGGAGGCGTACTTTCAGGCGAAGCTGCGCCTGTTCACGGGGCTGGCGTCAGCCGGGCTCAAGCCGCGCCCCAAGCGCGCGATCGTGAACGTGGACGACGAGCGCGGGGATCGCGTGGTCCAGGCCTGTCGCGTGCCGGTCTGGACCTATTCCATCACGCGCGCGTCGGACATCAAGGCCGAGGAGGTCCGTCTCTCGCTGGCCGGCACCACCTTTACGGCCGTGACGCCGGGCGGGCGATTCCCGGTGGAGAGCCGCTTGGTCGGGGCACACAATGTCTACAACATGCTGGCGGCCATCGGGGTCGGGTTGCACGAGCAACTCTCCCTGGATTGCATCCAGGCCGGGCTCCGGGCCGTCGTGGCCGTGCCGGGACGATTCGAGCGGGTGGAGGCCGGGCAAGACTTCACCGTGGTGGTGGACTATGCCCATACGGAGGATGCCCTGGCCCGTCTGTTGACCGCCGCGCAGGCGCTCAAGACCGGGCGCATCATCACGGTCTTCGGCTGCGGCGGCGACCGCGATCGCGGCAAACGGCCGAAGATGGGGCGGGTGGCGGCGCGGATGAGCGATCTGGTCATTGCGACCTCCGACAATCCTCGCAGCGAGGACCCGCTGGCGATCCTGCGGGAAGTGGAAACGGGCTTGCGCGAGGCGGGAAGCCGCTATGAAATCGTGCCCGATCGGCGCCAGGCCATCGACGCGGCGGTCCACGCGGCCAAGCCGGGGGATATGGTCCTGATTGCGGGGAAGGGGCACGAGGATTACCAGATCATCGGCGCCCAGAAAATCCACTTCGATGATCGGGAGGTGGCGAGGGCCGCCATACAAAAAGTAGTGAAGAATGATGAGTGACGAGTGATGAGCAGCAAGTCAGGAAGTCTCCTCCATCACGCTTCACCCATCGCCCATCACGGATCACTCATCACGGATGACCGCGATATGCCGCTGTTTACGATCGAAGAGATCATGGAAGTGACCGGCGCGAGGCTGGTGTCGGGCGACTTCCAGCAGGTGTCACGGGGAGGGGTCCGGCGGCTCTGCACGGATTCGCGCACGGCGCGGCGCGGGGACCTGTTCATCGCCTTGGCAGGGGAGCAGTTCGACGGGCATCGGTTCGTCGAGGCCGCGCTCCGGCTCGGCGCAGTCGGCGCGATCGTGCAGGCGGGGAGTTGGGACCAGCCGCCGCTTCCGCCGACGGCCGTGCCGGTCGGGCCTGCTCGCGGGAGGAAAACGCCGGCCGGCATTCCCCTGGTGTTGCTGGTGCCGGATTCGTTGCTGGCCTTTCAACAACTGGCCTCCCATCACCGGAGCCGGTTTCGCATTCCGCTGGTGGCGGTGACCGGGAGCAACGGCAAGACGACGACGAAGGAGATGGTGGCCCTGGTCTTGGCGGAACGCGGGACCGTGTTGAAGACCGAGGGGAACCTGAACAATCGCATCGGGGTGCCCCTGACGTTGCTTCGCTTGACCGCGCGCCACGATGCGGCGGTGGTGGAGATGGGCGTGGATCGCAAAGGTCAGACGACCCGTCTCTGCGAGATTGCGAAGCCGACCGTCGGGGTGATCACCAACATCGGGCCGGACCACCTGGAGTTTTTCGGCAGCATGGAGGTCTCCGCCCAGGCGAAAGGCGAATTGCTGGACCTGCTGCCGGACGACGGCGCGGTGGCCTTGAACGCCGACGATCCCTATTTCGGGTACCTGGCGGCGCGGGCCGGCTGCCGGGTCGTGTCCTTCGGTTTGGCCGCCGGCGCGCAGGTGCGGGCCCTCGACGTCGCGCCGGATCCGCGCGGGCAGACCTTCCAGTTGATGCTGCCGGACCGGGCGCGGGGGACGCGCGTCCTGCTGCCGGCGCATGGGGCGCACAACCTCTCCAATGCCTTGGCGGCGGCGGCGGTGGGCTACGCCCTCGGCCTGAGCGGCGCGGCGATTGCGCGGGGGCTGAGTCGGTTCAAGCCGGCCACGATGCGGTCTGAGGTGACGGTCTGGAAGGGGCTGAAGCTTATCAATGACTGTTACAACGCGAACCCCGCTTCCATGAAGGCGGCCATTACGCTCCTGGCCGGCCTGGCTGCCGGGGGGCGGTCGATTGCGGTATTGGGCGACATGCTGGAACTGGGGCCGGAGGCCCGGGCGTTCCATCAGGAGGTCGGGGCCTATCTGGCCGGACAGGGGATTGCCCATCTCATCGCCTGCGGGACCTTCGGCCATGATTTGGCGGAGGGGGCGAGGAAGGCCGGGCTGGCGCCTGAGCGGATCAAGGAAGCGCCGGACTCGCTCGCGGCCGGCGACCTCCTGAAGGATTTCGTGCAGGCGGGCGACGTGGTGCTGGTCAAGGCGTCTCGCGGCATGCGGATGGAGCGGGTCATCGAATCTTTGTTGAAGGGGAAAGGACGGTGGCTGTAACCGATGCTCTACCTCTGGCTCTATCCCCTGCATACCGAGTTCTCCTTTCTGAATGTCTTTCGTTACCTCAGTTTCCGGATCATCTATGCGGCGGTCACGGCCTTTCTCCTGGCCTTCGTCTTGACGCCGCCGTTGATCCGCAAGCTGCAAGAGATTCGGATGGGGCAGCGCGTCAGGGAGGACGGACCCAGCCGCCACCTCGCCAAGACCGGGACGCCCACGATGGGGGGAGTTCTGATCATCTTTGCGGTGGTCCTCTCCACGGTGCTCTGGGCGGATATGCTGAACCGGTACGTGTGGCTGGTGCTCTTTGCGACCGTGGGGTTCGGGCTCGTCGGGTTTTTCGACGACTATCTGAAGTTCGTCGGGGGCAAGTCGAAGGGGCTCTCGGCCTCGCAGAAGTTTCTCGCCCAAGGCCTGGTGGCCTTCGGCATCGGCCTGGTCTTTTACTTTACGCCGGGTTATTCCACGCAACTCAGCGTGCCGTTTTTCAAGAACTTTACGCCGGACTTGGGGCTCTTCTACATCCCCTTTGCGATCCTCGTGATCGTCGGGAGTTCCAACGCGGTCAACCTGACCGACGGGCTCGACGGCCTGGCGGTGGGGCCGGTGATGATCGCGTCGATGGCCTACACGATTGTGGCTTACGTGGTCGGCAATCGCGTGACGTCCGACTATCTCTTGATTCCCTACATCGAAGGGGCGGGAGAACTGGCCGTGTTCACGGCCACGATCTTCGGGGCCAGCTTGGGATTCCTCTGGTTCAACACCTATCCGGCCTCCGTGTTCATGGGCGACGTGGGGTCGCTGCCGCTCGGCGCGGCCTTGGGCACCGTGGCGGTCGTGAGCAAACACGAATTGCTGTTGCTCCTGGTGGGAGGCGTCTTTGTGATCGAGGCCATTTCGGTCATCTTCCAGGTGGCGTCGTTCAAGTCGCGCGGCAAACGCATTTTCTTGATGGCGCCCATCCACCACCACTTCGAGATGAAGGGCTGGGAAGAGCCGAAGGTCGTGGTGCGGATGTGGATCGTGGCGATCTTGCTGGCGCTCTTGAGTCTGAGCACGCTCAAACTAAGATAGTGATGCGTGACGGACGATGGGAGCTATAACGGGGAACTCGAAGGTGTCGTTCGTTACGCGTTACGCATAACGGACCGACGAGCGGCGGCGAAGGACTCGCGGCGGTGACGGAACTGAAGGGCAAGAAGGTCACGGTGGTCGGGTTGGCTCGAAGCGGCGTGGCGGCGGCGCGGATGCTCCAGGCGGTCGGCGCCCACGTGACGGTGGCGGATGGGAAGGAGACCGTGGATGTGGCCTCCGTGCTGTCCCAATTGGACCGGCGGACTCTGACCGTGGTGGTGGGGCGCGGTTACGAGTCGGCGCTGGAGAGGGCGGACTTGGTCGTGATCAGTCCGGGGGTGCCCTATCGGATGGAGGCCTTGCAGGCGGTCCGCCGCCGTGGGGTGCGGGTGATCGGGGAATTGGAACTGGCTTCCTGGTTTTTGACGGCGCCGGTCCTGGCCGTGACCGGGACCAACGGCAAGAGCACGACGGTGACCTTGGTGGGGCTGCTTCTGGCGGAGAGCGGAAAGCGGGTTTTCGTGGGGGGGAATCTGGGCACGCCGCTCTGTGAGGCGGCTTTGGCGTCCTACCAGTGGACGAGCCAAGGCCGGGGTGCCGACAAGGGGCCCTATGACTACATTGTGGCGGAGGTCTCCAGTTTCCAGCTCGAGACGATCGAGCGGTTTCATCCCTGGGTGGCGGCGGTCTTGAACGTTTCGACGGACCACATGGATCGGTATGACTCGCTCCAAGACTACGTGGCGACGAAGGCCAGGATTTTCGAAAACCAGACCGCCGAAGACTTCGCGCTCGTGAACCGGGACGACGAGCGGGTTGCGGAATTGGATCGGGGGCTGCGTGCCAGGGTCTTGGGGTTTAGCCGGACGAAGCCGGTCGAGGCCGGCGCGTACTTGGACGGCGATCGCGTGATGGTGGCCGTGCAGGGCCGCCTCCAGGAAGTCTGCCGGAGGGAGGAGATTCTGATTCCCGGCGGACACAACCTGGCCAACGCGATGGCCGCGCTGACGATCGGGTTGCTCTGCGGTTGTCCGATCGAGGCGGCGCGGCGCGTGGTGCGGACCTTCCCCGGGCTGGAACATGCCCTGGAGATCGTTCGGGAGCGTCATGGCGTGCTCTTCGTCAACGATTCGAAGGGCACGAACGTGGATGCCACGCTGAAGGCTTTGGAGAGCTTCGACCGGCCGATCCTGCTGATTGCGGGAGGGCGTGACAAGGGCGGTGACTTCGTCAGGCTGCGCGAGGCGGTGCGCCGGCGGACGAAGCGGACGATTCTGATCGGGGAGGCCGCGCCTCGCATTCGAGCGGCGCTCAACGGCTGCGAGCGGATCAGCGACGCGGCCTCGCTCCGGGAGGCGGTGGAGACGGCGGCGCGCGAGGCGAGGCCAGGCGACGTGGTCCTCTTGTCTCCGGCCTGTGCCAGCTTCGACATGTTTGCCGATTACAAGGATCGCGGCGCGCAGTTCAAAAACCTGGTGCAGTCGCTGCCGTAAGGCGCGAAGGGTGGCGGGTGATGAGAGCCGAGGATCGCTTACCCATGACGCAAGACTCATTACGCATCGACGAAGGAAAGGGTGTCCATGTCGCGTAGAGGCGCCCAGGCCGTGACGCTGACGCTGCCTTGGCCATCCTCCGGCAGCTCGACGAAGACAAGGGCTTCGGCCGACGGGAGCCTCTTGGCGGTCGCGGTGGTCCTGGCCTTGGTCGGGTTGGTGATGGTGTTCAGCGCCAGCGCCGTGGTGGCCGGCAACCGCTTCCACGATTCGATCTACTTCCTCAAGCGGCACTTGGCCTGGCTGGCCTTCGGGTTTCTGATGCTCCATGCCGCCTCCCGCCTCGACTATACGGTGTGGCGGAAAATGGCCCTGCCGATCCTGGGGCTGACCGTGGCCCTGCTGATCCTGGTGCTGGTTCCGTCGTTGGGCGTCGTGGCCAAGGGCGCGAGACGATGGTTGAGACTGGGGCCCATTTCCGTGCAGCCGGCCGAGATGGTCAAGCTCACGGTGGTTCTCTACATGGCGGTCTACCTGACCAGGAAAGAGAATCG
>VGXD01000046.1 GCA_016873525.1 Nitrospira sp.
AATCGGAAACGGTTCGGCGATCTGCACCGGCTGAATGTGCGTGACGTCCAACTCGTAGCCGCCCTGGGCGCGTTCGTCCCGTCTGAGCGTGCCGGTCAGCACCAAAGAGGATTCCTGCGTCAGCTTGGCCGACTCCGCAAACTGCTCCTCCCCCACCGTCGCCTTGCTCACGACGGCCTGGAGATCGCCGGTGCCGTCCCGCACGACCAGAAAATGGATCTTGCCGCTGGAGCGGCGATGCCTCAGCCAGCCCCGGATCGTGGCTTCCTGGCCGACGTGATGGGCGACGTCTTCGATGTAGATCACAGCCATGACGATCCTTCCGTCCTTTTTTTCAGCCGATGCGCGAAGCAGACGTTTTGAACCTATCCGATTCTCGACGGGCTTTTCAAGGCGCCGGCAGCCAAGCACTTGGCATCATGCCGGGCTGCACGAATTGACTTCTTGCGTCCAGAGTGAGCACAATTTAAAAAATGGAGAGGACGCCGTGACGATCCTGACGAGCATGGGTTTTCGATCCTGGCTGCTCCTGGCCCTCGCCGTGACGGGGGCCGGTTTTTTTGCGCCGGCGGCGCAGGCAACCTGGTACTGGTGCCCAGACCGGCCCCATGCCGAGTTGCAAGCCCATCAGGAGCCCGGCTGCGAGCCGGTGGTCGAGAAAAAAGAGCCCACCAAGAAAGCGCCGGCCGGGGCAATCGCCCGACCGAAGCCCCCGTTGAAGCCGGAGGAAGTGGAGGCGGCCGTCGAAGAATTTCAGCGGATCTATCGCCGGTTCCTGTCCTGCTGCGCAAGCGACCTCACGGCAACAACCGTGATCCTCGAACTGGACGACCAGGCCAGGGACTTGTTGAGTCAGATGGAGACGCTCTTCGCCAACGATACGAAAATGCAAAAAACGCTACAGGGGCGAGGCACGATTCTCTCCCTCATCCAAGCCAGGCATCACTTGCGCGACCTCACGAAGCGCCGCCAGAGCCTCGAAGAATCGCTCGAGGCCGTCCCGCAGCTCGACTACGAGTCGGCAGGAACGGCGCGGCGCAAGGCCCAACGCCTGCAGGAGTCGATCGACAAGGACTTCCGCCCCGCCGAACCGCCGAGCCGAGCGCCCACCGGCCCGGAGATCGGCGCCACGCCCCGCTTCGGCCCCTCGATCGGTGCCACGGGACGGGTCGGCACCGACATCGGCGTCGCTCCTCCGGCTGGATCGAACATCGGCACAGTCCAGCCGAGCGGAACGGAAATCGGCCGGACCCCTGCGACAGGCCCCGCCATCGGCACGGTTCCGCCCACCGGCCCGGACATCGGCAATTCAAATTTGAACCGACGCTGAGAACACCGTGACCGGTGACGGGTGATGCGTAACGGGGCGTGAATGAGCCGCCTGTTACCGACGCGCATCGTCACTGGTCACGCATCACTCATTACGCTACTTGGCGTCCCGCACGGGCGGCATGGACTCCCAGGTGTCGCCGCCATCCTTGCTCCGGTAAAGCCCGCTTCCGTTCGTGCCCACGTACCAGACCTTCGGGTCGATCTGGCTCTGGGCCAGCGAACGGATGTTCAGCGTCGCCAGCCCCTTGTTGAGAGCCCGCCAGGTCACGCCGCCATCCGTACTGCCGTGCACGCCCTCGCGGCCGGCCACATAGAGCGTGTCCGGACGAGCGCGATCCAGCGCCATCGCGCTGATCATTTGATCCGGCAACGCCTGCGCGATGCGGGTCCAGGATTGCGCCGCGTCGGCGGACTTGTAGAGCCCGGCGAGGGTGGCGGCATAGATCGTGTCGGGCGCAAAAGGGTCCACTTGCACCACGGTCACGCCGAGGGCGCGGGAGGACTTCAGCACGTCCGGCGGCACCAAGCCGTTGTTCGCCTTCTCCCAATGCTGCCCCCCATCCTCCGTCTTGTACACACCGCCGCTGGTGCCCGCATACATGATCGACGGCCTCGTGGGATCCAGGCCCAGAGTCACGACCATGAGCACTTCCTTCATCCCCTCCATCCGCTTCTGCCACTGCTCCCCGCCGTTCTGCGTCTCGAAGACCCCCATCGTGGTGGCCGCCACGATCCGGTTGTTGTCCTGCGGATCGAAGACGAACTGGTTGACCACGGACGTGATCGTCACGTCCTCCAGCCCGGCCCGAAGCGACACCCACCGCTGTCCCCCGTCGTAGCTCTTGAAGACCGCGTCGCCCTTCGTCCCCGCATAGACCGTGGCGGGATAGACGGGATCGAGGGCCAGCGCGATCACGCGCGAGTGGCTCATCCCCTTCGAGAGGTTCTCCCAGCTCTCCCCGCCGTCTCGCGTCTTATAGATGTAGTCGTTGGTCGCCACGTAGAGGATGTTCGGATTGGCCGGATGCAGGGCGATCACGACGATGGCATCGCTCCTCCCGCAACCGGATGCAGCCAACACGATGAGTAAAAGAGCGGTGACACACAGGGATCGGCAAAGCGCCATGCAGGGGCCCATCAGGATGCTCAAACAGGCCACCTCTTCACCCGCCCACCCCAGCGTGCCAAGACACGCCTCGTCCACTTGCGAGGCCGCAGGGATGCGAGGTCCCCGAGGAGGTACATACCGAGCTTCGCTTGAGCCGCTCGCTTCGATCAAATGCGAGCGGATAAGTACCTTGCCTCCAGTACGCATGGCTCGACACGTTGAGCGGGGCCGAGCGACCGAGAACAAAGTTGGGGGCCTGTTTCAGCATCCTGCGTTAGCGGTAGTTGGTGAACTGGAGATCAATCCCGAAATCCTTTTGTTTCAGGAGCGCCATCACGGCCTGCAACTCGTCCTTGCTCTTGCTCTGAACGCGCACCTGATCGCCTTGAATCTGCGATTGCGCCTTGAACTTCCCATCACGGATCGCCTGGCCGATCAGTTTGGCCTTGTCGGCGGCGATACCGCTTTGCAGCGTGATCGTCTGCCGCACCGTCCCGCCCAGGGCCTGCTCCACGGTCCCATAGGTCAAGGCCTTGAGCGACACGTTGCGCTTGACGAACTTGGCCTTCAGGATTTCCAGCACCGCATTGAGCTTGTAGTCGTCGTCGGACACAATGACCAGCTCTTTTTCCTTTTCCTTGAGGGTCAGTTCCGTTTTGGAATCCTTGAAGTCAAACCGCTGCCGGATTTCCTTCACGGTCTGCTCGACCGCGTTTTTCACTTCCTGCATGTCCACCTGGGAGACCACGTCGAACGAACTCAGATCAGCCATCGCAACCCCCTTGCATTCAGTTTTCAGCTTGTCAGCCGTCAGTCCTCAGTTTTTGGAACTGCAGGCTGATTGCTGAACGCTGACCGCTTCCTCTCAACAACACCGCTCGATGGAAATCTTCACGCCCCCGGCGGAGGTGCCGCCGCCGAGGGGGATGCCGCCCGGCCCCACGATGACCTCGCTGCTCCTGTAGGGCCGGCCCTGCACGACATAGCCATACCATCGTCTCGCGCTGTCCACCAGCACGACGACCGCCAGCGCCGCCACGACCCCGACCAGCCCGGCATCCAGGTACAGCGTGAAGGCCTCATCCGAAGCCGCGAGGGCGGCCTGGGCCGTGAACCAAAAGAACAGCTCGTAGGAGCCGGCCAGCGTCACCACGCCCACGAACAGCATCGGCGCCGCCGTCACCCAGCCATAGCGCACCTTGCCCATCTTGATCAACACGGTCGTGCCGATGCAGAGGGCCAGGGTGCCCAGCAGTTGATTGGCCGCCCCGAACATGGGCCAGATCGTGGCAATGCTGCCGGTGCCGATCAGGTAGCCCCAGGCGCCCACCACGAGGGCGCTGCTGGCAAGCACCCCCGGCCACCAGCCGATCCGCCGCAGCGGAGCATAGAACCGCCCGCCCATCTCCTGGACAAGATACCGCGCCACCCGCGTCCCTGCGTCGATCGTGGTCAGGATGAACAGCGCCTCGAACAGCAGAGCAAATTGATACCAATAGGCCATCAGATGGGCCATGCCGGGCAGGCCGGAAAAGATGGAGGCCATGCCGACCGCCAGCGACACCGCGCCGCCAGGCCTCCCGGCCACGTCCACCTCGACCAGACGCGACAGCTCCTGGAGCCTCGCCACGGGGAACCCCATGTCGGCCAGGGCCTCCGGCGAGAGCAGACTATTGATCGCCAGGTAATCGCCCGGCGCCAGGACCGAGGCCGCGATCAAGGCCATCACGCCCACGAAGCTCTCCATCAACATGGCGCCGTAACCCACGACGGCGTGGGATTCGCGCGCGATCATCTTGGGCGTCGTGCCGGAGGCCACGAGGGCATGGAAGCCGGAGACCGCCCCGCAGGCGATCGTGATGAAGAGGAAGGGAAACCAGGGGCCGGGGATGATGGGCCCGCCGCCGTGGACGAACCCGGTCACGCGCGGCATCTCGATCGCCGGCGCCAACACGATGACCCCCAGCCCCAAGAGCCCGACCACGCCGACCTTCATGAAGGTCGAAAGATAATCGCGCGGCACCAGCAACATCCAGGCCGGCAGCACCGAGGCCAGAAATCCATAGCCGGCCAGGAGCCAGACCAGCGTGGACCGCTCGAACGAAAACCAGCCGGCCGCCTCCGACTGGCCGACAAGACGCCCGGCAACCACGGCCAGGACCAGCAAGGCCACGCCCAGGGCCGACATCTCGCCGACGCGGCCCGGCCGGAACTTCTGGAGGTAGAAGCCCATCAGGACCGCGATCGGAATCGTCATCGCAATCGTGAAGGCGCCCCAGGCGTTCCGGTACAGGGCATTGACCACCGCCAGGCCCAGGCCGGCCAGGGCGACCACCACGATGAAGAGCACCGCGACGGCCGTCGCGGTCCCGGTGACGGCGCCGATCTCGTCCTGCGCGATCTCGGGCAAAGAACGGCCGTTGCGCCGCATCGAGGCGACCAGGATGACGAAGTCCTGGACCGCCCCGGCCAACACCGCGCCGATCACCAGCCAGAGAAACCCGGGGAGAAAGCCGAACTGCGCCGCCAGCACCGGCCCCAGCAAAGGCCCGGCCCCGGCGATCGCCGCGAAGTGATGGCCGAAGAGCACATATTTGTTGGCGGGGTAAAAGTTCGTGCCGTCCTGGAGGCGGTGCGCCGGGGTGATCCGCGCATCGTTCAGATCGAGGACGCGGCGGGCCAGGAAGCGCCCGTAGAAACGGAAGGCCAGGACGTAGAAGCAGGATGCGGCCACCACCAGCCACAGGCCGTTCACCTTCTCGCCGGGATTGAGCAGACCCGTGACGAAGCCGAAGGCCGCCGCGCAGGCCAGCGCCACCAGGACCCAGACCGCCATCATGCCGCGTCCGATCATGCGTCGCATCCTAACAAGCCGCCGAAACCCCGGACACCGACCGGCGGCGGAACGGGCGACACGAGGGCCTCGCTTAGGACCGCGCGGACGTCGCGTCCAATACGAGCTGGAACGCGGAGAGGAAGCCCTCGATCTCCGCTCCGCTCAAGGCCCCCATGTTGGCGATGCGGAAAATCTTGGACTCGAACTGTCCCAGCCCCGGCGCAATGACATAGCCCTGCTTCTTCAAGCCGGCGTGGAGCGCGTCGTAGCTCACGCCGGCCGGCAGATGATAGGCCGTCAGCCCGTTGGACTGCACCTCCGGGGGCAGGACCGGCTTCAGCCCCAACTCGCTCATCTTCTGGCGGATGGCCGCAGCTCCTTTTTTATAACGCAGGATGCGGTTGGCCAGACCCTCCTCCGACAGCTCGTCGAGGGCCTCGTCGAAGGCGTAATAGGCCTGCACCGCCGGCGTGAAGGGAATGCGTCCCCGCTCTTCGTTCTCGTAGTAATGCGGCAGGTGCAGGTACCAGGACCGTTTGGGATAGGTCTTCATGCGCTCCATGAAGCCCTTGCGCACCAGGACGAAGGACACGCCGGGGATGCCTTGGATGCCGCCCTGGGCTGTGCCGGCCACCATATAGAGGTGCGATCCGGCAATGTCCAGCGCCTCGCCGCCCAAGCCGTTCACCGAGTCCACGATGAAGACGCGGTTCTGACTGTCCACCACCTCCGCAATCTCCTTGATCGGATTGATCAGGCCGGTCGTGGTTTCATGATGCACCATCGCCACGGCGTAGACTTCGGGATGCTGCCGGAGCGCCAGCCGCAGTTTTTCCGGGTCGGGCCTCGCGCCCCAATCCAGCTTGAACTCCGCCACGCCCAGCCTGGGCACGCCGATGATGGAAGCCATCCGCTCGCCGTAGACGCCGTTGTTGATGACCAGGGCCCGTTTCCCGTGCGGCATCGAAGAGAGCAGCGCGGATTCGATGGCCATGGTCCCGGAGCCGGTCATGACCACCGCCGTATAGTCCGCCTCGCCCCCCGGCACAAAGATCCGCAGAAGTTTCTGTCTGATGCGATGCAGGAGGTCCGAAAATTCCGGCTCCTCGTGACTGAACACCGGCCGCTGCAGCGCCGCGCCGACCCGCGCCGACACTTGCGCGGCCTCTGGAGTCAAGAGAATCACGAACCACCTCCGTTCATTCCGCGGCCTGACGCGTTACGCAAGGGCTTGTTTGAAACGCTGGGTGATCTGGGGGGGATCGAGCGGCACCCAGCCGACGTCCTCCGCCTGTTCCGACACCTTCACGAGCAGGAAGCCGGGGCCCTCCTTGCTCAGCATGTCTTTGAACTCATAGACGAGGTCTTCCCGCTCCCGCACCCGCTCGACCTGCGCGTAGCCGGCGGCCTTGGCCACCTGGTCCAGTTTCACGACCCGCGCATAACTCGGCTGGTTGCCGCTGCTCCCGTAGACTTCGTTGTCCAGCACCACGTGGATGAAATTCTTGGGCTTGAGCGCGCCGACCGTGCCCAGCGTGCCCAGCCCCATCAACACGTTGCCGTCGCCGTCCAGCACGATCACCTTCTTGTCCGGCTTGGCCAAGGCCAGGCCCAGCCCGATCGCCGCCGCCATGCCCATGGACCCCACCATATAGAAGTAGGTCGGGCGGTCCCCCAGCTTGAAGGTCTCGCGCGAAGGAAACCCGTTGCAGATAATGACCGGCGCGTCGCCGGGGATGAGTTCGAGCAGCGCCTGGATGGCCCTCGCGCGGCTCTGGATCGTGCCTTCCTCCGGCCTCATTTCTACCCTACCTTATTCAATTCATTCGCCGTTCGTATCTCGCCGCCCGTTGCAAGTGGCCACGTGACCAAGTCGGACTTGCCCCTTGCCGGCTTGCTCACGTGTCAGCTTGCGCCCTTTGTCATGAGTACGCTTCACTACGGTTGCAGCCCCCTGACCACGCCGGGCTTGAGCAGGAGCGCGACCGGGACACGCTCCTGCATGAAGGTCTTGGCCACCCAGCTGAAATCCTCCAGCGCCGTGGTCTCCGACAACGTGCGGTGAGGAATGCGCACCGTGTCCAGCAGCGACGTCATGGCCTGTCCCATCGTGCGGTGTTCCGGCGCATCGCGCCCCTCGAACCCGCGCCAGGCGACGATCAACAAACAGGGATGGCGGTAGAGCTGGTGCAGCGAGAGCAGCGTGTTCAGGCAGGTCCCCAGCCCCGCGTTCGACATCAGCACCGCCGGCACCTTGCCGCCCAGGTAGGCGCCGGATGCCAGCGCCGCCGCCTCGTCCTCCCGAACCGCCGGGGTATAGAGCCGGCGCGTCAGCAGCGTCTCGACGATCCCCGCCAGCAGCAAATCCGGAACGCCGGTGAAGAAGTCGAACCCGATATCCTCCAGCGCCTGCACGAAGGCGTCGCTCTCGATCATCCGCTTCCCCACGACCGGCCCAATCGACGACACGGCCTCGTCCGTCGGACGCGCCGAATCACGCATGCATAGCCACGAAAGGAATCGCATTATAACGAGGGGGGACGGCATTCTCAACCGACGGACAAGCCGCGCGCGGCGGTAAGATTTGACGGGAGGGCACCGGTATAGTTTTAGAGCGGTATTACCTAATCAGGTTGGCTTGGCTGGGCGAGATAGGCGACCGACTACGAAAATGCTGACAAGAGCAATCAGGGTGGCACCGCCAATTACACTCGCTGTAGTTTCATGACCGGTAAAGGCAAGAAATACACTTGCTGCAAGGGCAATAACAGCTATGAGAAAACCAAAAATTTGCCCCAGCCGTCTTTCCTGGTAGACGGCCGACAACCGCATCTTCTCCATGGTCTGGAGATGCGTCGAATCTCTCTCTGCCATTGATATAATTCGCTCGGCTGCACCAGTTACAATCTGATCATACCGAGCAAGGATGTCTGGGTTTGGAAGTGGGCCGGAAACGAGCTGAGCTGAACCGCAACACTCTGTTTCTGCTGTAGCGGGGCTGGCTGATTACTTGGCGGCTTGTTCACTAGCGTATCGGTCAAGAGAACGTTGAATGGCTTGGCCGGTACGTTCCCATGGCCGCCTCAAGCGTTCAGTGCGATCCTGCGTCCAAACTGCAGGCGGATCTGGGGGAGACAACTCCATAGTACGGGCGATGCCCTTCAAAACCTCTTTTAAGATTCCTCCCATGCTGCAAACTATATCACACTGACTTTCTGCTGCTACACAATTCATTTCAATGTTCCCCGACCAATTCAATGGCTTATTATGGCGTTCGGGCACGATCCACACCTCTCGCCTGTTGCCCTAGCATCACTCTCAGTTTTTGATGATTCCTAGTAAAACCGTAGTACGTGACGCAAGGTTTCGAAGCATGCCCCGTCATGCCATGCCTGCATACGATTGTCGCCGGCACTTAGGGCAAAACTGCCATAAGCAAAAGCAAGCTTTGCCAGTGCCGCAAGCCGCGCGCGATTGCCTTCACCGTGCCGTCATGCTAGGGTTGCGGCGCCAACCAAACGGGAACAGGTCGAGCAGGCTATGCGCCCACACCGTCGATCGGGTTTTCTCCGCCACCTCCGACAGGCATGGCTGGGCTTGGCGCTGGCCGGGCTGGTTGCGCTGCCCGTTTCCGCCGGCACCTTGCAGAACGACCCGAAGGGCTTTCACGGCCTTCAGTGGGGCTCGTCCCTGGCCAAGGTCCCGGACCTTACCCTCCTCAAGGCCGAAGAACACATCCACGAATACGCCCTCAAGGACGGTCCGCTCGCGCTCGGCGAGGCCGCGGTCGAGTCCATCACGTTTTACGCCTATGACGGGGAATTCGCGCGGGTGGGCATCCGGTACCGGGGCAAGAAAACGCACGCGCAGGTGCTGGCCTACCTCCAGTCCCACTACGGGCCGATCGACCGGTCTCCCGGCTCGATGATGCGGGGGCTGAACCAGCAGTTCAACTGGCGCGGGACCGACACCGAAATCAATCTGACTTATGAGGCCAAGGGCGAGCGCGGCTTCATCTTTTTCGACAGCCGCACCCTCGCGCCGAAGTTCAACGAGTTCCTGCCGATCGTCTATTCCGAAAGGCCTGGGCCGGCGCCGTTGCGCATCGGTCCGCCGACAACGGTCTTCTAGCCCTGCCGCAGGACAGGCCCTGCTTACGACGACGCATCTGAGCCGGAGGGCCCGTCGAGACGGGATAGAGCCGCCGAAGCCGTCACCCCATATTCCGAGAGCAAGACGGTCAGCACCGCTTCGTTGCCGCGCTCGTTGTACGTCAAATCCGACACCAGATTCCGCGCCAACACGATGCCACGGCCGGCTCCTGGCCGGAAGCATCCGGGAAACGGACGAGATCGTGCTCATCATCGAGGACCTCACCGCGCTGACACGGACGGAACAGGAGCGCAACCGGCTGACGAAGGACCTCCTGCTGCTGCTGGAATCCACCGGCGAGGGCATCTTCGGCGTCGATACCTCCATGCGCTGCACGTTCATGAACAAAGCCGGCGCGGCCATGCTCGGCCACGAGCCGGTGGAGACGCTCGGCCGCAACATGCACGAGCTGATCCACCATTCCCGCCCGGACGGCTCGTCCTATCCGGCCGCGGACTGTCCGATCGTCCGCGCCTGCCGCGACGGGACGCAAGGCCGACTGAACCGCGATGTCCTCTGGCGGCGCGACGGAACCTCGTTCGAGGCGGAGTACTCGGCCTATCCCATCGTCGAGAACGAACGCATCACCGGCGCCGTCGTCACCTTTTCGGACATCACCAAGCACCGGCGGACGGAGCGGGCCTTCCACTCGCTGGTCGAAGGCACGGCCGGGGCCGTGGGCGAGCGCTTCTTCCGCTCGCTGGTCGAACAACTGGCCGGCGCGCTGGGGGTCCGCTACGCGATGGTCTGTGAATTCACGAGCGAGGCGCGCGATCGCGTGCGCACCCTTGCGGTCTGGGGCGGCACGGGCTTCCTGGACGATTTTGAATACGCGCTTGCCGGCACGCCCTGCGAAGCGCTCCTGGACGCCGGGCAAGGGTTCCATCCGCAGGACCTGTGCCGGCGATTTCCCGCCGCCGAGGCGCCGGCCAAGCTGGGCGCGGCAAGTTACCTGGGCGCCGGCCTCCGCGACGCCGCCGGCCGGGTGCTGGGCCTGCTCGTGGTCATGGACACGGCCCCCATGATCGAGGAGGAGTTCTCGCTGTCCCTGCTGAAGATTTTCGGGGCCCGGGCGGCGGCCGAATTGGAACGCAAGCAGGCGGAGGAGGCGCTGCGGGCCAGCGAAGCCCAGCTCCGCCAGGCCCAGAAGATGGAAGCGGTCGGGCAGTTGGCCGGCGGGATCGCCCACGACTTCAACAACCTCCTGATGGTCATAACCGGCTACAGCGCAAACCTGTTGCGCGTCTTGGATCCGGACAGTCCGCTGCGCCGCTACCCGGCGGAAATTCAAAAGGCCGGCGACCGGGCCGCCGCCCTGATCCAGCAACTGCTGGCCTTCAGCCGACGGCAGGAAATCGCGCCCACCGTGATCAATCTCAACGAGATCGTGACCGCGATGTACAACCTGCTCCACCGCCTCATCGGGGAGCACATCGAGCTGGTCCTGACCCTGGACCCGCACCTGGCTTGCGTGAAGGCCGACCAGGGACAGATCGAACAAATCATCATGAATCTGGTCGTCAACGCCCGCGATGCCATGCCGACCGGCGG
>VGXD01000047.1 GCA_016873525.1 Nitrospira sp.
CTGCCGGCAACCGTGAGCGGGATGAACACGGTCCCCGCCGCCGGCTTTACCTTCGGCAAGGCGATTGCGGACGGAGCCTTGCTCGACTTGCGCCTGTCGGCCGGCGAGTCGCTGGGCCTGGTGAAAGTCATTGCCGCTCCGAAGATCACGACCCTCGACAAGCGGGACGCCAAGATCGAAACGGGAGAAGCGATCCCCTTCCAGACAACGTCCCTGCAAGGCACCCAGACGACCTTCGTCGATGCCCTGCTGTCGCTGCAGATCACGCCCCAGATCACGTCCCGGGACCCCAAGGAGGTCGGCAAGCAGGTGTTGCTGAAGATCAAGGCCACGCGCAATGCCCTGGGGTCGCAGAGTTTCACCGCAGGGCCAGCATCGCCAAGCGCGAAGCCATCACGCAGGTGTTGGTTCGGGACGGCGAGACCATGGTCATTGGGGGGATTATCGAGGATACCCAGAGCAACACGGTCCAAGGTATTCCGTTTCTCTCGCGGCTTCCGGTCATCGGCTGGCTCTTCAAAAACAAGGTCGAGAGCGTGACGAAGCGGGAGCTGTTGATCTTCTTAACTCCAACCATCATCAAAAGTTGAACGTATAGGAATCCATCATCATGCTGAGATACTTGAACGGAGGCGAGTCGCACGGAAAATATCTGCTGGCGGTCTTGGAGGGAGTCCCGGCCGGTCTTCCCCTCAGCCAGGATGAGGTGAATCACGATTTGGCCCGTCGGCAAAAGGGGTATGGCCGTGGCGGCCGGATGCGCGTGGAAGAGGATCGAGTCGAATTCGGCTGCGGCGTGCGCAAAGGACTCACGCTGGGGAATCCGATCGGGTTGCTCATCGCCAACAAGGATTGGGAAAACTGGAAAGAGGTCATGGCGGTTGAGCCGGGGCCTGTTCCGCCGGAGCGCGTGGTGACCCGCCCCCGTCCCGGCCACGCTGACCTGGTCGGGGCCATCAAGTACGGCCATCGGGACATTCGCAATGTGCTGGAGAAGGCCAGTGCGCGCGAGACGGCCATCCGCGTGGCGGTGGGGGGCGTGGCCAAGGTGTTGCTGGCCCAGTTCGGCATGCGGGTCCTCAGCTATACGACCGAGATCGGCGACGTCGTGGTCAAGCGTGGCGCGAATCCGTCTGAAAAGGACATGATCGAGGCCTATGAACGGGCTGAAGCCTCCGATGTCCGCTCCCCGGACCCCGATGCGGGGGCTCAGATGATCGAACGGATCAGGGCCGCCAAGCATCGGGGCGATACCCTGGGCGGTGTTTTCGAGGTGGTCGTGACGAATCCGCCGATCGGCTTGGGCAGCTACACGCAGTGGGACCGGCGGCTGGGCGCCAGGCTGGCCATGGCAGCCATGAGCATCCAGGCCATGAAAGGCGTGGAAATCGGGATGGGGTTTGAGGCGGCGCGCCGCTTCGGGTCCGAGGTGCACGACGACATCTATTACGAGCAGGACGGCAAGCGGTTTGTCCGCAAGACCAACAATGCGGGCGGCCTCGAAGGCGGCATTACGAACGGGGAGCCGATCGTGCTCCGCATCGCGATGAAGCCCATCTCCACCCTCTACAGCCCGAAGAAGAGCGTGGACATCCAGACCAAGGCGCCTTTCGATGCCACGGTCGAGCGGTCCGACATCTGTACGGTGCCGGCGGCCGGGGTCGTCGGGGAGGCGGTGGTGGCGTTCGAGATCGCCAATGCCATGATCGAGAAGTTCGGAGGCGACAGTCTGGAGGAGATGAAGCGCAATTATGAGGCGTACCAGGCCTACGTCAGAGACTTTTAGTTTCCCCGCCGCTGTGGTACCATCCCGCTGTTTTTCTCTTTCGTGAGCGTTGGGGCCCTCCTTCCGAGCGAGGCCGCAGCGAGACCGGTCGCCGCTGGCGGCCCACATCCTCTCGGTGGATACGGAGACGAGCCATGTCCTCGAACGAACGCCGGGTGACGGTGTCGCTGGCCGAACGGAGCTACGACATTGTGATCAGGGCCGGTTTGCTCCGCGAGGTCGGCCGGCGGCTCCAGGACTGCGGCCTTGTCGGCAAGGTGGCGGTCGTGACGAATCCGGTCGTGGCCAAGCTCTACGGGCCGACGGTGCTGCGGTCGCTCAAAGCCGCCGGCTATCGGGCCCGTACGATCGTGGTGCCGGAAGGAGAACGGGCCAAGTCGCTTCGATGGGTGTCCGCCATCCTGGACGAACTCGTGCGCGAGCGCTTTGAACGGGGCTCGATCATTGTGGCCCTGGGCGGCGGGGTGGTCGGCGACTTGGCCGGCTTTGCGGCCTCGGTGTTTCTCCGCGGCATTCCCTTTGTCCAGGTTCCCACGACGGTGGTCTCGCAAGTGGATTCCAGCGTCGGCGGCAAGACGGGGGTGAATCACCCCCTGGGGAAGAATCTGATCGGCGCGTTCCATCAGCCCCGTCTCGTCCTGATCGACCCGGACACGCTGGGCACCCTGCCGGCCCGCGAGCGGGTTGCCGGCTTGGCGGAAGTGATCAAGTACGGGATGATCGAGGACGAGCGGTTCTTTGCGTACCTTGAACAGCATATGGCCGGCTTGCTCAAGATGGACCCCGAGGCCGTGGCCCATGCGATCACGCGGTCTTGCGAGATCAAGGCTGCGGTGGTGTCGGAGGATGAACGGGAGTCGGATCGGCGGCGCGTGCTCAATTACGGCCATACGGTCGGCCATGCCTTGGAGTCCCTGGGGCGGTACCGGACGTTGATTCATGGGGAAGCCGTGGCGATCGGGATGGTGCAGGAGGCGGCCCTGGCCGGACAATTGGGTCTGTGCTCACCCGGGGTGGTCGCCCGCCAGCGGGCCCTCGTATGCCAGGCCGGTCTGCCGGACCGGTTGCCGCCGGTGCGGTTCGCCGAACTCTGGAGCGCCATGCAGCACGACAAGAAAGTTGCGCAGGGGCGGCTGTATTGCGTGTTGCCGGAGCGGGTCGGACGGGTGACGATCGCGCCGCTCGAGCGGGCGGTCGTGAAGCAGTGGTTTGACCGGCACGCGCGGCAGGGAAGAGGGAAGGGCCGCCGGACCGGTGGGGCGGCTTTCCGGCAGAGGCACTAGATGGCAGCCAAGCGGATGCGATCAGGGGCGGAACTCGAACAGGCCTTGCGCGAAAAGACGCGCGAGGTGGACGTGCTGCATCGGATCAGCGAGTCCATCAGCAGCACGCTGGACTTAGAGTCCGTGCTCAAACATATCGTCGAGGTTGTGGTCGAGGCGACCAAGGCCGATGCCTGCCTGCTGTATTTGTTGTCCGAGAATCGAGAAGAACTCATTCTCCGGGCGTCCAAGAACCCGCATCCCAAGCTGATCGGTCGGATCAAGATCGGCCTGGGGGAGGGGATCACCGGATGGGTCGCTCGGGAACGGACGCGGGTGGTGATTCCCAGCAACGCCAATGACGATCCCCGGTTCAAGTTTTTTCACAACCTACCCGAGGACCGCTACCAGGCCTTTGTGTCGGTGCCCATCATGGCGAAGAAGGAGGCAGTGGGCGTCATCAATGTGCAGCACAAGCGTCCGCGACGGTATCGGCCGGACGAGTTGGTGCTGCTGTCCACGATCGCCAGCCAAGTGGGCGGGGCCATCGAAAATGCCCGGCTCTACGCCGAGATGGCCCGCAAGGTCCTGCAGGTGGATACGCTCTCCCAGGTGTCCGAAACGGTCGCCTCCAATCGACTGATCGAGGATGTGTTGCAGTTGATCGTGACCATGACCGCCCAGATGATGAATTCCAAGATCTGCTCGATCATGTTGCTCGACCAGGCGGCGGGGGAGCTGCGCATCATGGCCACCCAGAGCTTGAGCGAGCAGTATCGGCGGAAGCCCAGCTTGAAGCTGGGGCAGAGCATCAGCGGGAGGGTCGTGCAGGAACGGCGCCCCATCATCGTGCCGGACGTGACGCGCGAACGCGACTACATGTATCCGGACATGGCGCGCACCGAGGGCCTCTGCTCGCTCTTGTCCGTGCCGATGCTGATCCGGGACCGGGCGGTGGGGGTGATCAACAGCTATACCTCCGTGCCCCATGCCTTTACGGCCGAGGAAGTGAAGGTCATGCAGGCCATTGCCAACCAGGCGGCCATTGCGATCGAAAATACGAAATTGGTCGAAAAGTCGTTCGAAATGCAGGAGGCTCTGGAGGTGCGGAAGCTGGTGGAGCGAGCCAAGGGGAGCCTCATGCAGGCCAAGGGGATTTCGGAGGATGAGGCGTTTCGCCTGATGCAGCGGCAGAGCATGCACACGCGCAAATCCATGCGCGAGATTGCCGAAGCCGTCATTCTGGCCATTGGCATCGAGCGGCAGGCGGATCTAAAAAGACCTTGACGGTCATCGGCCTCAATGGTATATAGCACCCTATAAGCATGTCCGGGAAACAACGGCGTTTCCCCTTCGGTGGGCACTGTGAATCGGATATCAGGACGATGACGTCCTCCACCCTATCGGGTCGAGGGCGTTTTTTTTTGTGTGGCTGCGGCACGGCGTGACATGAGCGTCAGGAGGCGAGCCTAGAACCCCATGCGTCTTTTTCGTATCGCCATGGTCCAGATGAACCCGACCGTTGGGGACTTGGGCGGGAATGCCCGGCGCGTGATTCAAGGAATTCGCGAGGCCAGGAAAGCCAAGGCCGACCTCGTGGCTTTTCCGGAATTGGCGATCACCGGCTATCCACCGGAGGATCTGCTCCTCAGCCCGCGGTTTTTAGAGGATACTCGCCGGGCGCTTGACGAAGTGGTCCGACAGTGCCGGGACATGGCGGCGGTCGTCGGCTATGTCAGCGAGGGGCCTGGCGGGGGGGCCACGCAGACCCGTCCGATGGTCGTGCCGGCCGGCCGTCACGAACGCTACAATGCGGCGGCGGTGATCGTCGATCGGCGGCTGGTGGCCTCCTACGACAAGCTCTACCTGCCGAATTACGGGGTCTTCGACGAGAGTCGGTACTTTCATCCGGGGCGCCGCATTCCGGTCGTTGTCGTGAACGGGACGGTCTTCGGCGTCAACATCTGCGAGGATATCTGGTTCCCGGAGGGGCCCAGCCGGGTGCAGGCGGCGGCCGGTGCGGAGGTGATCGTGAATATCAATGCCTCCCCCTTCCATGTGGGCAAGGGCCGGCTTCGCGAACAAATGTTGGCCACCCGCGCCAGAGAGAACGGCGTGATCGTCACCTATACCAACACCGTGGGCGGCCAGGATGAGTTGGTGTTCGACGGGAACAGCTTAATTCTGGATCAAAGCGGCGAGGTGATCGTGCGGGGCAAGGCCTTCGAGGAGGACTTCTTGCTCGCCGACCTGAACGTCGGCGCGGTCTCCAGGGCCAGGGTGGCGCAGGGGCGGAGAAAATGGTCGGTCGGCAGGACCCCGGCGGCGATCGAGCGGGTGGTGGTCTCGGATGTCTACGTCGCCCGGCCTCGCCCCCGTCTCGAACCGGACCACGCGTTGCCGTTGAGTCCGTTGGAAGAGGCGTACCAGGCGCTGGTTCTGGGGGTGCGGGACTATGTGCGGAAGAACGGCTTCAAGCGGGCGGTCATTGGGTTAAGCGGGGGAGTCGATTCGGCGCTCACAGCGGTGATCGCCGTGGAGGCCCTGGGCGCCGCCAATGTCCTCGGGGTGTTCATGCCGTCGCCCTACACGTCCCGCGAGAGCCGCGAGGATGTCAAGGAATTGGCCCGCCGCTTGCGGCTCACGGTGCGGACGATCCCCATCTCACGGCTGTTACAAGCGTACCTGCGCGAGCTGGCGCCGTCGTTCGAAGGCCGGAGGCCAGACACCACCGAGGAAAATCTCCAGGCCAGGGTTCGCGGCAATCTATTAATGGCGCTGTCCAATAAGTTCGGACATCTCGTGTTGACCACCGGCAATAAAAGCGAGTTGAGCGTGGGGTACGCCACGCTCTACGGCGACATGGCGGGGGGCTTTGCCGTGATCAAGGACGTGCCCAAAACGATGGTGTACGACCTGGCTCGCCTCTGCAATTGCAGGGGGACGACGGCGGTCATTCCCAAACGGATTTTGGATCGGCCTCCTTCGGCGGAACTCAAACCCGACCAGAAAGACGAGGATACGCTGCCGCCCTATGCCCTGTTGGATCCGATCCTGAAGGCCTACGTCGAGGAAGACCGGGCGCCGGAGGAAATCGTCGCGATGGGATTCGACCGGGCCACGGTGACGCGGGTGATGGCGATGGTGGACGGCAGTGAGTATAAGCGGCGCCAGGCGCCGATCGGAATTAAAATTACGCACCGGGCTTTCGGGAAGGATCGCCGGATGCCGATCACCAACGGCTATCGCAATATCGAGGTGAAAAAATCACGTGCTGGTCGGAGCAGGGGCGGCTGAATCCGCGCCATGGACCGACAAGGAGGTGTTGTGACACAACCAAGAGGGTGCTGGAACCGCAGCCTTCCGACCATGGTCCTGGTGCTGTTGGGTCTTCTGTGCTGGGGAAGCGGAGTCTGGGCACAGGGCCTGCAGCCCCTGCCGGATGCGCCGAAGATCGAAAGCGGCGATACGGCCTGGGTCCTGGCCTCCACGGCCCTCGTTCTGGCCATGGTCGTCCCTGGGCTGGCGTTGTTTTATGGCGGGCAGGTGAGGAGCAAGAACGTCCTCGGCACGATGCTGCACAGTCTCGTCATTCTCTGCCTCGTCAGCGCCATCTGGGTGTTGTTCGGGTACAGTCTGGCCTTTGCCCCGGACAAGGGCGGGGTGGTGGGAGGGCTGGACTGGGTGGGGTTAAGCGGGGTTGGCGTCGATCCCTATCCCAAGTATGGCCCGACCATTCCCCACCAGGCGTTCATGCTGTTTCAACTGATGCTGGCGGCCTTCACCCCGGCCCTCATTGCCGGCGCGTTCGCCGAGCGCATCCGGTTCAGCGCCCTGCTGCTGTTTGTCGCGCTCTGGTCCATGTTTATCTACAGTCCGTTGGCGCATTGGATATGGGGCGGCGGCTGGCTCGGCAAGATGGGGGTGTTGGACTTTGCGGGGGGCGCGGTCGTGCATATCAGTTCCGGCGCGGCGGGCTTGGCTTGCGCGCTGGCGCTGGGCCATCGGCGCGGCTATCGGACCGACTACATGGCCCCGCATAATCTCTCCCTCACCCTGCTCGGCACGGGCCTGCTCTGGTTCGGCTGGTTCGGCTTTAACGGGGGCAGCGCCAGGGGGGCGAATGCCGTGGCGATCGGCGCCATTGTGGCGACTCACATTGCCGCCGCCACGTCTGCCCTGACCTGGATGGTCGTGGAATGGATGCACCGGGGCAAGCCGACCCTCTTGGGCATGGCCAGCGGGGCGGTCGCCGGCATGGCGACGGTCACAGCCGGGGCCGGTTACGTGGGCCCCATGGGGGCGGTCCTGTTCGGGTTGGCCGGCGGCGCGCTCTGCTACGGCGCCATTGTTTGGAAGGGGAAGATCGGCTATGATGACGCCCTCGACGTCGTCGGGCTCCACGCCGTCGGCGGGATCATCGGGATGCTGGCCACCGGGTTGCTGGCTTCCAAGGGCGTCAATGCGGCGGGGGCCGATGGGTTGTTGTTCGGCAATCCGGCCCAGTTCTGGACTCAGGCTGTGGCTGTGTGCGTCACGGCGCTGTTCTCCTTTGCGGGCAGTTACTTGATCTTGAAAATGGTGGACGGTCTGATCGGCCTGCGGGTGAGCCCTGAAGAAGAAACGACCGGTTTGGATCTCAGCCAGCACAATGAGCGTGCGTACTCGTAGGCAAGAGAGAAGAGCGGACGGCGGATAGCGAGTTCAGGAGGCTGCTATGAAATTGGTCGAAGCGATCATCAAGCCCTTCAAGCTGGACGAAGTCAAGGACGCCCTGCTGGAGATCGGCGTGCAGGGAATGACGGTCACCGAGGTCAAGGGATTCGGCCGTCAAAAGGGCCACAAAGAAACCTATCGGGGCACCGAGTATACGATCGAGTTCGTGCCGAAGGTGAAGCTCGAGGTGGCGGTGGCGGACAGCCTGGTGCCGCGCGTGATCGAAGCCATCACGCGAAGCGCGAAGACCGGCAGCATCGGAGACGGCAAGATCTTCGTGCGGGACTTGAGCGCGGCGGTGCGGATCAGGACGGGAGAATCGGGGGAGACAGCGCTGTGACCGTGACGCCCGATCACAGGCCCACGAGCGGCCTTCTGCGGGATGCGGAGACCGAGATGGCCAGCGCCGTGCTTGCCGAGCAGCGGCAGGTGCTGCACCGCCGGCTGCAGGAGGGGGCCTCCGGGGCCGAGGTCATGGGCGCCCTGACGGAGCTGGTCGATGGGCTGCTCGTCGGCCGCTACAAGAATGCCGCGCGGAATCTCGGAGAGGACGCGGTGGCGGCGGGCGCCCAGCACTGCTGCTTGGTGGCCTTGGGGGGCTATGGCCGCCGGGAACTGGCCCCCTATTCCGACATCGACGTGATGTTTCTCTACCGCGCAGACGCGGCGGAGGCGGCGCCGGCCCTGTCGCGCGCGGTGTTGCACCATCTGTGGGACCTGGGGTTTCAAGTCGGCCATAGCGTCCGGACGATTCAGGATTGTCTGGAGCTGGCCTCGGCCGATCTGACGATCCGGACCTCCATGATGGAGGCCAGGTTTTTGGCCGGCAGTCCGCAGCTGTTTCAGGAATTTCATCGCCGGTACTTTCGCCAGGTCGTCGCCCGCAAGACGGATCGCTTTATCGAGCAGAAGCAGGAGGAGCGTCGCCGGGAATACGAGAAGTTCGGCGAAACGGTGTATCTGCTCGAACCCAACGTCAAAAAGAGCAAGGGGGGGCTGCGGGATCTCCATGTGATGCAGTGGGTCGGGCTGGCGCGCTATCAAGCCGCCACGTTAAAGGACCTGGCGGATCGGGGGATTCTTTCCCGGCAGGATTTTCTGGCTCTCACGGAGGCCCGCGAGTTTCTGTGGCGCGTGCGAGCCTTTCTGCATTTCGGGGCGGGGATGGCGCAGGAGATCCTGACCTTCGACGAACAGGTCAGGCTGGCGGCGCAGTACGGGTTCCAGGACCGGCCCCATCTGCTGGCGGTGGAGCAGTTCATGCAGCAGTATTACCGACATACGATGGGGCTGCACGAGGCCTGCGCCCGATTCGTGGATCGTTGCCGAACGGTGCCGATCTGGAGCCGGGTGGCCAGACTCCTGCCCGCGTCCAAGGTGGATGGCTGCTTTGTGGTCGCGGGAGCGTCTCTGACGGTCCCGCAGGAGTTTCGGAATCGAGTGCTGGAGAGCCCCGAGTTGCTGCTCCGCTTGTTCGAGCTGGCGGGGGCCAGACGGCTCAAGATCGACACCGACTTGCTCGACGAGATCCATCGACATCTGGGCGCCGTGTCGGACGACGCGTTTCGGACCGCCGCCGTGAGCCGGGTGTTTCTCAAGATTCTGGCCGGACCGGGGGACGTGGCCGGCACGCTGGAGGCGATGCATCGGGCCCATCTGTTGGAAAAGCTCGTCCCGGTGTTTGCGACGGTGCGCGGCTTGATGCAGTTCAACCAGTACCACAAGTACACGGTGGACGAGCACAGCCTCCTGGCCGTGGCCAAGGCGGAAGCCTTGGGCCGGGAGTCCGGGATGATCGGGGAGGTGTACCAGGAGATTCGCCGCAAGGACCTGCTGCACCTGGCGGTGCTGCTGCATGACCTTGGGAAGGGGCACGAAGAGGATCATAGCGAGGTGGGCAAAGCCATTGCCGAGGACATGGCCGTCCGCCTGGGGTTGGAGGAGCAGGAGGCGAGGACCCTGGTGTTCCTCGTGCATCAGCATTTGCTCATGGCTCATACGGCATTCCGGCGCGATCCCTACGATGAAAAAGTGCTGCTCCCCTTCGTTCGAGCCGTGGCGACGCCGGAGGTGCTTCGGAAGCTGTTGGTGCTGACCGCGGCCGACATTGCGGCGGTGGGGCCTGGAGTCTTGACCAAGTGGAAGGAGTCCTTGCTCGTGGAACTCTACCTGCGGGCCCTGCCTGAGGTGTCGGGCGAACGGGATGCGACGGTCGGTTCCGAACGGTTGGCCAGGCTGGCGGAGAACGTGGCGCGGGAAGCTCCGGGGTTGGGCGGAGGGACGGACGATCGCTCGTGGGTCGAATCGCAATTCAGCCAGTTTCCGCTGCGCTATCTCTACGGGACCGCTCCCAAGCGAATTGCCGCCCACTTGACGGCGGTCGGACGGCTGCAGCCCGGAGAGGCGCTGGTTGAAGGACACTTCAACCAGACGCTGGGGATCTGCGAGTATACCGTGGTGACCTTCAACGATCTGACGCCCGGCATTGTCTCGAAGATCGCCGGCGTGATGGCGGTTCAGGGGTTGCAAATCCTGGACGCGCAGATCGTCACCCGCCATGACGGGATCGTGGTGGACACCTTCCAAGTGGTCGATCCGGACTATGCCGGCGCGCCCCCGCCGGACCGGTTGTCCGATACGGCCCGGACTCTCGTGAGGGTCTTGAAGGGAGACGACACGGTCGAAAAACTGATGGGGCGAAACAGCCGGTTGCCCATGGCGCGGCGGCTGCCGGCCAAGCGTCAGCCGGCCGAAGTGCAGCTCGACAACGAAACCTCGGACCGGTTTACCATCGTGGATGTCTTTGCCGACGATCGGCAGGGATTGCTCTACGTCATCACGCATGCCATCTTCGCGTTGGGACTTTCGGTGCACGCAGCCCGCATCTCGACCCGTTTGGATCAGGTGGCCGACGTGTTCTACGTGACGGAACTTCATGGAGG
>VGXD01000048.1 GCA_016873525.1 Nitrospira sp.
CAATCCACGAAATAGCCGAGGATGTGCAATTCGGCGTCTCCGTGGCGGGAACTGACCTCGACGCCGGGGATGACTTCGATGCCGAGGCGCGCGCCGGCTTCCATGGCTTCCGGGAGTCCATCCAGGATGTCGTGGTCCGTGATGGCGAGGGCGCTGACGCCGGCTTTCTGGGCCAAGGCCAGGACGTCGGCCGGCGAGAGGCTTCCATCCGAGTGGGTGGTATGGAGGTGGAGATCGATTCGGGTGCGGTTGTCCATGCGATGATTCCTATGCCGGTTCTTTTTCGGCGAGTAGCCTGGCGGTGAACGATGGGCCGTGGCCCTGGCCGCCCGTGTGCGCGCCTTCGTCGTAATGGAGAACGCGCAGTCCTTCGGCCAGCCGGAGGAGTTCGTTATGCGCCAGGCAGAACTCCTGCCGGCGCGGATGGTGATGGCGCAGGTGATTGTCGATCAGGAAGGTCTCGTAGATCAGCATGCCGCCTGGCTTGAGGGCTCGGAGGAGCATCGGAAAGAGGGGGCGGTGCAGATAAAAGAAGACCACGATGGCGTCGTAACGCTCGCCCGGGAAGTCCGAGGAGAGGTCGCGGCCTGATTCCATGTCCAAATGGCGCAGGGTTAGGTGCTTGATCCGACGCTGCCGGGCCGCGTCGGCCAGCGCGGCCAGCGCCGACTCGTCCCGGTCCACCCCTTCGACGGCATAACCCTTGGCGGCCAGGAACAAGGCGTTGCGTCCCTGGCCTGCGGCGAGGTCCAGGACTGTTCCTTTGGGGAGCCGATGCCAGTGTTCTTGGAGAAACTGTGCCGGGGGCGCCTCGCTTGTCGCCATGGAGCGGCTGCGTTCCACGCGAACGCCGACCGATCCGCTGATCTGTTTTAAGGGAGGGGACGTTTTTCTGACCCAGAGGCTCAGGGCGGTGACGGGAAATTCCGCAAGGATCATGGCCGCAAGGCGATCGGCCAGGGTTTCCAGGAGCGTGTAGGCTTGCCCGGTGCCGATGGCGACGACGCGTTCGGCCACCTGGGCATAGTCCAGAGCCCTTGCGATGTCGCCGGTGGCGGCTGCTATAGGGAAAGCGTCCGGAGGGTAATCGAGCGCCAGATCGACGACGATCGGCTGGGGATTCTGTCGCTCCTCCGGCGTGACGCCGCAATGGCCCAGAAATTCAAGACGTTCGACAACGATCCGGTCAATCATGGGGCCATTCTCGTTGATGCCGTTGCTCGGAGTCAAGGCGGCGGATGCCGCTGCAAGGCCCGCATTTTCCTTGACTACGATTTGGAGCGACTTCTATAATCCAGTCACCTGCCCTCGGTAGGGTGAAAATCTGTGATTTAGCAGGGGAAATGGCCGAGTTTACGCACTTCAACGAATCCGGACGAGCGCGCATGGTCGATGTGTCCAGCAAGACCTCGACCGAGCGGGTGGCCACGGCTCAGGCGAAGGTCTTCATGATGCCGGAGACCCTGGAGAAAATTCAGCGCGGGAAGATTGTCAAGGGCGATGTGCTGGCCGTTGCGCAGGTGGCCGGGGTGATGGGGGCCAAACGGACTCCCGACCTCATTCCCATGTGCCATCCCGTCCTGCTTGCCAGCGTGGATGTCGGGTTCACGGAGGAGTCCCGGCCGGATCAGCAGGGCCGTTGCACGATCACCATTACCGCCACGGCGAAGACGACGGGTCCCACCGGCGTCGAGATGGAAGCGATGACGGCGGTGTCGGTGGCGGCCCTGACCGTCTATGACATGTGCAAGGCCGTGGACAAGGGGATGAGTTTCAGCGACATCTGTCTGCTCTCGAAGTCGGGCGGGAAGTCAGGCCCCTATACGCGAACGTAGGACGGAGCGAAGGCGATCATGGTCGCAGTCAAACTGTTCGGTCTTCTGAGGACGCTTGCCGGCAACCAGGCGGAACTGTCCCTCTCGCTCAACGGGGGCCGGGTCAAGGATTTGGTGGCCCTGCTGGAGGCCCGCTATCCCGCGATCGGCGAGCTGATCCACAAGAAAAAAGTCCTCGTGTCGGTCAACCAGGAGATCGCCCACGAAGATGCGACGATCGCGGACGGCGACGAGGTGGCCCTGTTGCCTCCGTTTGCCGGCGGGGCGTCAAGTCCCCAGGGGGCGAAGGACTCTGCCGACGCGGAGGTCGCGGTGCTGGTGCGCGTTCAGCGGGAAAACTTTTCGGTCGATGCCGAGATCGACCGGGTTCGCCGCCGCTCCACGCGCATCGGCGGCATCTCGATTTTTTTGGGGACGGCGAGGGATCGATCCAAGGGGCGGGACGTCAGCTCCCTGACCTTCGAACATTACGACGGCATGGCGCAGAAGAAGCTGCGCGAAATCCGCGAACGGGCGCTGAAGGACTTCGACGTGCTGGAGGTCCTGATCCTTCACCGGCACGGCGAGATCGGGATCGGCGAGAACATCGTCCTGATCGTGGTCGGGGCGGAGCATCGGGCCGAGGCCTTCCGGGCCTGTCAATGGTGCATCGACGAGCTGAAGCAGATCACGCCGATTTGGAAGCGCGAACAGACCCCGGACGGAGAGGTCTGGGTGGAGGAACATCCGTGAGCGCTGCGCCGACGGATCGCCAGCCGGTCGAAAGCCGGGACACGTTCGGCCGGCCGCTGAAGAGTCTGCGCCTCTCCGTCACCGACCGCTGCAACCTCCGATGCCAGTACTGCATGCCGGAGGAAGACTACACCTGGCTGCCCCGCGAAACCCTGCTCTCCTTCGAGGAAATCACCACCCTGACGGGCGTCTGCACGGACCTGGGCGTCGACAAGGTTCGTCTGACCGGCGGGGAGCCTCTGCTGCGACGCGGCCTGCCGGCCTTGATCACGATGCTGCGGCACAACACCGGTCTCAAGGAAATCGCCCTGACGACCAACGGGGTGCTCCTGGCCGATGAAGCGGACGCTCTCCACGAGGCCGGCTTGCATCGCGTCACCGTGAGTCTGGACACGCTCAAACCGGAGCGGTTCAAGGCCTTGACAAGGCGGGACACCTTGGCGCGCGTGACCGAGGGGATCGAGTCGGCTGCGCGGGTGGGCTTCAAGAACCTCAAGCTGGATACCGTGGCCATTCGCGGCTACAACGACGACGAACTGGTGGATTTGATCGAGTACGGCAAGGGCGTCAACGCCGAGGTGCGCTTCATCGAATACATGGATGTCGGAGGGGCGACCGACTGGTCCTTGGACAAGGTCGTGACGCGGGCGGCGATGCTCGACCTGCTGGGCCGGCGGTACGGGCGGATCGACCCCCTCCAGGAGGACAGTTCGGCGCCCGCCCAGCGGTTTCGGCTGCCGGACGGAACGACGTTCGGGATCATCGCCTCGACGACGACGCCGTTTTGCGCCACCTGCGATCGGAGCCGCCTCACGGCCGACGGACTGTGGTTTCTGTGCCTCTATGCGAAAGACGGGATGGATTTGCGGCAGCCCTTGCGGGCTGGCGCCTCTCGGGACGAGATCATGGCGCGCATCCGTTCTGGCTGGCAGGCGCGTCAGGATCGTGGCGCCGAGCAGCGGAAGGAACTCGAGCGGCTCGGCATCCGTGCCAGGCTGGTTGAAATCGAGCGGCTTCGTGAAGATCCCCACCTCGAAATGCACGCCAGGGGAGGCTGAACGCCCGCGCCGCGCCGTCGTTCTGAGCCCTATGCCGGACAACATACAGTACCTCACAACCCTGGGTCTTGGGTTCCTCTTGGGCGCCCGCCATGCCTTGGAAGCGGATCACCTTGCGGCGGTCTCCACGCTGCTGTCCGGACGGCCCAATCTCAAAACGTCGGGGTGGATCGGATTCTGTTGGGGGCTTGGGCATACGGCGATTCTGCTGGCGGTCGGGCTGGTCGTGATTCTATTGCAGGTGACCATTTCCGAGCCGGTGGCCCAGGCGCTGGAGTTCGGCGTGGGCCTGATGCTGGTCCTGCTGGGCGGCTCCTTGGCCATGACGCTGTTTCGGGAACAGTGGCATCTCCACGTGCATCGGCACGGCGAGGACACGCATCTGCACCTCCACAGCCATCGCCTGCACGTGGAACACGAGCATGAGCACTGGCTGCAGGGGTCGCTCAAACCCTTCATGGTCGGGACGGTGCATGGGTTGGCCGGTTCCGCCGCGCTGACGCTGGTGGTGCTCTCCGCCGTGCATACCGCCTGGGAGGGCGTGGCCTATATCCTGTTTTTCGGGATCGGCTCGATTGTCGGGATGATGTTGCTGGGCGTGCTGATCAGCCTCCCTCTGGTGGCCTCGGCGGCCTGTGGGCGGCGGGCCTTGGCGGCGGTGCAGGGGCTTGCCAGCTTGGGGAGCATCGGCCTCGGTCTGTCCATGCTTGCGCGCATCGGTCTGGGCGGCGGGCTCCCTTAACCTTCCCCGGCTGTAGCCGGTGCATTCGCCTGTCCGTTGGTTCTGTTGTAAGCCGAAGCGTCGGTGCGCCGCGAGGGCCTTCGACACCGTGCCGGTTTCTTGATTCTTCGTGCGAAAATAAAGACAGCTGTGCTATCCTGCGCCATCGTTTTTTGTGGGCGGGACGGCCCTCGGACGGGGGCCGGGCGGCCTGGAGGGCGCAGGTGAAAATCCGGGTCTTGGGCTGCCATGGATCCGATCAGCTCGTGGAGGGCGCGCAGGGGCCGCATCAGTGCCGGACCTGCGGGTTTTTGGTCAATGAAACCGTGATGGTGGACGCGGGAACCGTGGGGGCCGCGTTACACGGCGACGAGATCAAGCGGATCCGGCAGATTCTCCTGACCCACCTCCACTTCGACCACGTCCAGGGACTGCCGACCTTGGCGGACAATCTTGCGGACGTGATCGTCGATCCGGTGGTGTTGGCCGGGACGCCGGAGGTGCTGGAGGGATTGCGCCGGTTTTTGTTCAACGGGCACCTCTATCCGGACTTTTTGCAATTGCCGAACGCGCAGCACCCGGTGTTTTCGCTGCGCCCCCTGACCGTTGGGGAAGAGGTCGCGGTCGGCGGTTTGCGCGTCACGCCGATCCAGGTGAACCATTTGGTCCCGACCGTCGGATTTTCGATTCGCGACGGAGTGTCGTCGATCCTCTATAGCGGCGACACGTATGTCACCGAGGAGATTTGGCGCGTGGCCGCCCGCGACGCCGCGCTCAAGGCGGTCTTTATCGAGGCGTCGTTTCCGGACGAGATGGCCGATCTGGCCCAAGCCAGCCTGCATTTGACGCCCGCGTTGCTGGCGCGGGAGTTTCACAAGATCGGGAAGCCGGATCTGCCGGTCTACGTCTATCATCTCAAGCCCCGCTTCCGCGACGACATCACGCGGCAACTGAGTCGCCTCGGGATTGCGAACTTGACCGTGTTGAAAGAGGGACAGGAAATTGTCGTATAAAGACGGCGGAGCCTATGGCCTGGTTTAAAAAACAGCCCGCGTCCGGTCCGGATGCCGCGAGGCGACCCAAGGTTGTCGAGGGCATGTGGCTGAAGTGCAGTCACTGCCGCGAGATCATCTACCGCAAAGAGGTCGAGCGCAACAACAAGGTCTGCCCCAAATGCGATTATCATTTCCCTATTTCGGTCGCCGAGCGGATTGCCATGCTGGTGGACCTGGGGTCTTTCCGTGAAGTGGAGGCGGATCTGGCGCCCAAGGATCCGCTGACGTTCTCGGATACGCGGCCCTACCGCGAGCGGCTGAAGGCGCATCAGGAACGGACGGGGCGCAAGGATGCGGTGGTCATCGGCGAGGGGCTGCTCAACGGCCGCCGCATTGTGCTCGGCGTGTTTGATTTCGGCTTCATGGGGGGCAGCATGGGCTCCGTGGTGGGGGAAAAGCTCTGCCGCGCGGCGGACCGCGCTCTGGCAGCCAAGAGTCCCTTTGTGCTGGTCACCACATCGGGCGGGGCGCGGATGCAGGAAGGCATTCTGTCGCTGATGCAGATGGCCAAGACGTCGGCGGCGGTGGCCAAGCTGGGGGAGGCTCGGGTGCCCTTTCTCTGCGTGTTGGCCGATCCGACGTTCGGCGGCGTGACGGCGAGCGTGGCGATGTTGGGCGACGTGATTGTGGCGGAGCCGAAAGCGCTCATCGGGTTTGCCGGCCCCCGCGTCATCGAACAGACGATCAAGCAGCAACTGCCCGATGAATTTCAGCGAGCCGAGTTTCTCTTGGAGCACGGCATGATCGACATGATCGTGGAGCGCAAGCATCTCAAGGAGACCGTGAGCTTGCTCCTCAACCATTTGTAACGTGTTCTCACGTTGGCCGGTTTGCGACGGGCCCATGTCCTACCCTGCGGCACTCGACTTTCTCTACGGTCTCCAGCACCATGGGGTCAAGCTGGGGCTTGCCCCCGTTCACGCGCTGCTGGCGCAACTCGGCGCGCCGCAGCTTCGCTATCGCACCCTCCATATCGGCGGCACGAACGGCAAGGGCTCCACCGCGGCCATGGCCGCTTCGATCTTGCAGGCGGCGGGTTACCGAGTGGGCCTCTATACCTCGCCGCACCTCGTGGATTTTCGCGAGCGCATCCGGGTGAACGGCCTGCCGATTCCGGAGTCGGCGGTCGCGGGCCTGACCGAGCGCCTGCGGGATGTGGCGGTGGAAGGCGCGCAGCCGACGTTTTTCGAATTTACCACGGCGATGGCCTTCCAATACTTCGCCGACTGCGACGTGGACGTGGCGGTGGTCGAGGTGGGGTTGGGAGGGCGGTTTGATGCGACCAACACGGTGCTGCCCCTCGCGGCGACGATCACGAACGTGGCGCTGGATCACCAGGACTATCTGGGAGACACGGTCCGCGCGATCGCGTGGGAAAAGGCCGGCATCATCAAGCCGCACGTGCCGGTTGTGGCCGGGCGGCTTTGCCGGGAGGCGGAGGACGTGGTTGCCGGGGTGGCCTCGGAGCAGGAGGCGCCCCTCCACCGTTGGGGCCGCGACTTTACGGCGGAGGGAGAGCCCTTGACGGGCTTTCACTACGAAGGGCTCCGGGTCTCGTATGACAATCTTTCCTGTCCTCTGGCCGGCGCCCATCAGCTTGAGAATGCCGCCTGTGCCTTGGCCTTCTTGGAAGTGGCTTCCGAGAGAGGGCTCCGAGTCACCGAGGCCGACGTGC
Organism: Nitrospira sp.; assembly: GCA_016873525.1. GTDB lineage: Bacteria > Nitrospirota > Nitrospiria > Nitrospirales > Nitrospiraceae > SCVQ01. The sequence continues at coordinate 7,077 of VGXD01000048.1, forward strand.
GTGCCGGCCTGCTTGCAACGACGTGGGAGGGCCGGCTGGAAGTGGTGGAGCGCGGCCCGACGCTGATCTTGGATGGGGCCCACAACCCCGCTGCGGCGGCCGTGCTGGCTTCGTACCTGGCCGACTATCGTCGCAGCCACGCCGGCGCCCGCATCATCTTGGTGGTCGGCATGATGCGCGACAAGGACCGGGCCGGGTTTTTCAGACTGGTCCTGCCGCTGGCGGACGAGCTGGTGCTGACGCAGGCGCAGATTCCCCGTGCCGCTTCCGTTCAGGAGCTGGCCGCTTCGCTGGGGGACTGGCCGCATGTCGCCTACAGGGCCCTGTCGCCCGCCGATGCCTTGGCCCAAGCCAGGAGGCTGGCTTCTTTCGAGGACCTCATGTGCGTCACTGGGTCCCTGATGCTGGTGGGTGAAGCCAAAGCCCTCCTGCGCGGGTGTGGGCTTTCTCCCATCAGGGGGTGAGATGGGCCGTCGCTGCTGGTCGGTGGATCATCGGTTCCTTCTCGCGCTCAGGCTGAGTTGTTTGTTCCTTCTCACGATGGGCTCTCCGCTCATCGCGGTCGCGCAATCCGGCCCTCCGGCCGACTCCAAGGCTGCGCCGCCAACCGAAGCCAAGAAGGTCAAGCCCAAGCAGACGCTCTCCGTGGCCTCTTCCGCGGCTCAGCCGGTCGATGTGACGGCCGATCGACTCGAGTTCATCAACGAGACCGAGTCCTACGATGCCGTCGGATCGGTCGTGTTGGTGCAGGGCCTTCTGCGGCTGACCGCCGACCACGTCACGATCAAGATGTTGACCGGCGCCCTCATTGCGGAGGGGCGTGTCCATCTGAAAGACCCCGCCTCTGATCTCTGGTCTGAGCGGCTCGAACTGGACGTCAATACGGACGCGGGGGTGGTCGCCAACGGAACCCTGTTCATGAAAGACTCGAACACGCTGGTGACGGGCCGTCTGCTCCAACGGTTTTCCGAGGACTACTACCGGGCGAAAGACGGCTCCTTTACCAATTGCGATGCCCAAGGGGGGCAAGTTCCAGCCTGGCGGTTTACCTTCAAGGACATGGACCTCAATGCGGGCGAGAGTCTCTACGCGAAGAATCTCTGGTTTTGCATCAACGACGTGCCGCTGGTGCCGTTCCCGGCTCTTTCCTATCCGATCCAGACGGCGAGAAAGAGCGGACTGTTGATCCCGGAAACCGGCTACGACACCAAGTTCGGGGGCCATTATCGGCAGGTGTTCTTCTGGGCTCTTTCGCCCAGCCAGGATGTCATGATCACGCCGGACTATAAGAGCCGGAGAGGCTACGGCGGCGATTTGGAATATCGCTACATCATCGACCGCCATTCAAAGGGGCAATGGCTGCTCACGACCATCAAAGACAATGTGACGCACACCGACCGCGCGGTCCTGACGGGTTCCCATACGCAGCAGGTGACGCCGGACCTCTCGATTCGCTCCAAGGCCAATCTTTTGAGCGACAGGAACTATTACAACAACCTGGCCAATTCAGGCGCCCTGCGCGCCACTCCGAGCGCGGAGTCCAACCTAAACATCAATCAGCGTTTTGCGAACGGGGACCTGTACTTCTTGGGCCAGTACCTTACGCCAGTCGGCGCGGGCGGGCAGAACACCTTTCAGCGTCTTCCCGAGATCGGGCACAACCTGGTCAACGTGGCGCCCTTCGGCGGGCTGGTGCTGGGGGGGATGGAATCGGCCTTCGTCTACTTCAGACGGGAAGAAGGGTTCAACCTCAGCCGCGTCGATCTGATGCCCACGTTCTCGACCGACACGCTGAGCCTCGGCCATGTGGTGGGCCTGACGCCGCGCCTCAACCTGAGGGAGGTGGTCTACACGCGGGGGGCCACGACGGGCAAGCCCGTGCACCGTGAGACTTTCTGGGCCAGTTTGGATGCGACCTCTCGCTTGACCCGCCAGTTCAGCCGGAGCGGAGGGGGCAGCCTGCTGCACACGATCGAGCCGGACGTGATCTACGAATTCGTTCCTCCGACCGATCAATCCAAAATCGTGCAGATCGACGCGGTGGACGACCTGACGAAGAAGAATCTGGTGACCTACTCCGTCCGCAGCCGGTTGCTCGAACTGGGCAACGGGGGGGCTGCCTCCAACTGGGTGGACATCACGCTGGCGCAAAGCTACCACCCCGGCGCTGTCCAGAGCCAGGCGCGGTCCTTTGCCTTGCCGGGCAGCAGTCTGTTCGGCAGCACGACGCAGCAGATCCAGCCGACCATGACCGCGGTGCAGGGCAAGAAGTTTTCCGACCTCTGGGCCAGGGCGGTCTTCGGGAACACGGTCGGAGTGGCCCCCGGCAAGGACCCGCTGTCGCTCACGCTGGACAGCTTCTTCGATCCCTATCGCGGCAATTTCAGCCAGTGGAACACCGATCTGCGCTATCAACAGAGCGATCGGTGGTACGTGGAAGTCGGGCAGCGCTATACGCGGGACGGAAACCGCGTGCGGCGCGGCGACATCTGGAACCCCATTTCCTTCAACGAGGTCTTTGCGCCGACCCCGACGGTTCAGTTTGCGACGATGACGGGGGCGGTGCGCCTGCCCTACGGCGTGACCGTGGGAGCCAAGACCTACTACGACATCAAAACGGGCACGAGGCCGGAAACGGATTTGGTGGGGGTCTATCAGAACCCCTGCCGTTGCTGGTCGCTGGGGTTGTACTACATCCAGTTTCCCGACCGGACCCAGGTCAACTTCCTCGTCAGCCTGACCGGCATCGGAGCCACCGAAGCCGACGGCACCGCCTTGATGAAGACCATCCTGCATCCGCTGTTGAAAGACGAAAAGGGCTTGCCCTGGCCGACCTCTCCCACCAGCCGCACTTCCACAGCCTCGTCTTCAACGGCATCGCCGGCTGCGCCGGGTTTCGCCAAGTAGGGAGTGGTCGTGAGGTGCTCTGCAACCCAAGTGACCGGCCGATCTCAGCGCGGGCTGGTGCTGGCGGGCTTGTTGTCGGCTCTTCTGGTCGGGTGCGCACTGATGCCGACAGGCTCGGTCCAGGTCTCGCCGGAGAAGAGCCGCGAGCAGCTTAAACGGGCCAAGGTGTTCCTGGCGGCAGGGGATTACCGCCGGGCGGTGGAGGCCTGTCAGAAGGAGATCGATGAGGCGCCCTCAGCCGAGAGCTACGTCTACCTGACCTATGTCTACCATGCGATCGACGGCTATCTGGAAGCCCTGGCCAAGGCAGATCGATGGGTGGCCGTGGAGCAGTTGTATGTGAACTTGGCGGCGCGCGAAACCCAGGATCTCGTGGATCCTCCGGAGGTCCTGGCCAGGATCGCCAAGGAGATTATCCAGGGGGCGGCGCAGCGACAGGCCGACGTGAGCGCAGCCATGGCGGCCCGGTTGAACCACGTGGCCGTTGAACGGCTGTGGAGGCAGCAGGCCGATTGGCGCAAGGCCAAGCCGGACAGTTGGTGGGCCGGCGTGCCGGAAGAATGGGGTTGGTAGGGGAGTGAGCGTTGCGGGCGGGCTGCCTTCCATGCTCGCAGAACATACACTTCGGAACGTGC
>VGXD01000049.1 GCA_016873525.1 Nitrospira sp.
ACGAATGATCGAATGGCTTTCGGCAACCTGGCGCATGTCACTCCGAAGGGCCTCAGCCACTACGCCAAAGAGCCGCTCAATTTCTTCTGCCTGTTCCTGTTCCATTCGTCATCTTTTCTCATCTCTTTCCTTGGTCTCAAGCCTTCCCCAATTCTGGAGTAGCCGGGCCATCCTTTACTGCGCGCATCGAGGGAGCACATTCTGATCGTGCGGCCTCTGCGAGCAAGAAGGATGGTCTGGCTACTCCCTCGCCGTCCTTACTGAGGTCGCGCGTTGCGCGAATTGTTGCGCGACCGGTTCTGCTATCAGCTATAAGCCATACGCCATAAGCTCTTCTGTCAGAAGAACGCCATGCTCGCGTAGGTCACGGTGGAATTGTATTGGTCCGTGATCCCACGGTCGTAGCGCAGCACTTGTCCTTTTTCCGCCTGGATCAGCTTGAGCAAGGTATAGATCGCCGCGAAGCCGGAGATGCGGCGGCTGTCCCCTTCCTTCTGGATGAACTGCGCGAAGGCCTCGGCGTTCAGCTCCTCCACGTGCTTGAGCATTTCCAGATCGGTCTGCATGCACTTGTGAAAGGAGAAGTCGGTGGGCGGGGCCGGGTCTCCGTACCTCATACCGATGTGGGCCAGCTCGGCGCTGGCCACAACGCAGGCGCTTCTGCCGGTTTCCTCCAGGACCTCTTTCAGCATCCGGATAAAATCTGTTGCGTGGTCGCCCAGGTGTTTGAGGGCCTGGTCGAAGAGGCAGGATGGAGGGAAGGAGCAGAGGATGGGGACGATGGTAAAGGGTTTTTGGTCGAGGGCATGTTGGAGAAAGGGAAGCTGAAACTCGATGGCATGTTCGTTCTTGTGGCTTACATCTTCCTCGAAGAACGGCTCGCCGCCTTTCTTTCTGAAGAGGTCCAAGATTTGTCGGTCTGCCGGCACCACCCCCAGCGGGGTTTCAAAGTCCTTGTCCGTCACGGCAAAGGCGTTTTTGAGGCCGGCATGGCTTGTGCCGAGGACAATGAAGAGGTCCGGAGCTTCCGCTTCCTTCAGTTCCTTGTAGGCCCAGGCATAGACCGGGCCTGCCTGCTTCGGCTCGTAATGAGGCGCCACCAGGGCCTTGATCTTTTTGCCGCTGTTTTCCGAGGGCTTGAAGTCCGGACCTTCCTTGGAGGTGAAAAACCCTTCAAGCTGCGCGAGGAGCTTGACGCGGTCCGCCTCGTAGCTTTTCCCTGCATAGGCCGCCTGGCGCAGAGGCGCCTGACGGTAGGCTGCTTGCGCGTCGCGCCTGGCCGCTTCGACCTTCTCCCCTTCCAGGAAGAGCTTGGCGTCCAGGTCGGAAATCAGTCTGGTCATGCGGTCCGGCAGGAAGAACTCGCCGAAGCGCTTGAGGTAGAGGGCGCCGATCTCTTCCAGCGAATGTTCCCCGTCGAAGTGTTGGATGATGAAAAAGTAATTCAAGGGCAGGACGAGTTTGTCCTGGCTCAGGCCTGTGGGGTCCCAGAGCACCATGTACTGTTCTTCATTGTCTTTGATGGGAGAGAACTGGAGATTCCGCAAGAGCGGAAGCTGTTTGGGGTCTTGGGCCGATACAGTCATGGTCTCTTGCTGCCTTTCCGCTCTATGGTCTGTGGTGTTTCGTATCCTACTCGACTGAATCCGCTGCATCAACCCGGTCTTATTCGGTCGGCGGGGCCGGCTGCCGCCGTTGCTTGACGCTCCAGGCCGCCAGCAGGGCCACGGTGGCGGCGATTAGCCAGAGGGAGGCCCGGCCGTAACGCGGTTCGGCGTATTCGATCAGGTCCGTCAGGCGGCCGATCAACAGGGACATGCGGGCCATGACCGTATAGCCGAAGGCCGCGCCGAAGGCGATCATGAGGAAGATGATGCCGGTATGGGCCGCGATCCTGACCGGCCCGTGGTGCTCGATGGAAAAGAAAAAGTAGAAGAGCACCGAGACCACCCCCACCAGCAAGATGACGGCGTTCAGGTTGCTGGCCGGGTCCAGGAGGCTGAAGGTGAAGGAGGGGCTTCCCCCCACGATCGAGACGAGGGGCCGCACCGTGTCTTCCACCTGTTTGAGGATGAACGAGGAGATCACGCGCGGGATAGCGAGGCCCGATCCCACGCCGACGATGAAGGCGAAGGCGATGCGCGACAGCCAGGTCGCCTTGGGGACGTAGCGGGCCAGCATCAAGGACCCGATGCCGAGCGGGATCAGCAGGGACCAGTCCCCCTGCTTGACCATCGGCTCGTAGATGAGGCGGATGACCACCGTGTCATAGGCCTTGACGATCGTGTAGCCGACCGAGACGCCCACGTAGAGGTGCTCGGCCAGCTTGAACAGCGGGTTGTCCTTGTAGAGGAAGGTGAAGATGAAGAGGGTCAGCCCTGTGGCCACCCAGGCGCCGAACAAAATATCAAACGGCATCGGTCGCTCCCTCTCCCCTTAGGCTTGTCCGGCCCGCCGTTGCCCCTTGCGGAGCATCAGGTAGAACGTGTTGCAGAGCATGACCAGGATGATGATGGCCACGTGCGTAGCCGACTGGGCATCCATGCCGGCCACGGCCCGGCCCTTCTGGCCGATCAGCACTTCGTATTCGGCGGCGCCGCGCAGGCCTCCGATCAGCCCGTTGATCTGGCCGCTGCGCAACAAGGGGTAGAGGCCTGGCGCGATCACGCCGGTGCAGCCCCCGCCCAGTTCGAACTTGTACTTGTCTTTGCCGAACACGTACCAGCTCTCGATTCCCGTGGAGCCTGCCGCCAGACTGACCACGTAGGAGACGTCCCGGAGGGTCTTGACGTCCTTCAGAACGGCCAGGTCCTTGGTCGGCTGATTATTGTAATCCGTCGGGAAGGCTTTGTAGAGGTCCTGGCCCATGTTGATGATCACGGAGCTGCCGCCGGGGCTCCAGCCCAGGAACACGTAGTCCTTGCCGGCTTCCTTGCCCATTTCTTCCGCTACCCTGGTGATGACTTCGTTGGCCATGCCTGTGCCGGGGAGCCAGAGCGTCATCCCGATCACCCGGAGGTTTTTCTTGAAGGCATGGCGCAGCAAGGCCACGGCCTGGGGATAGAGTTCCGGTTTGGAGGCCGGGTCGAAATCCAGGGAGAGGAGAAAGACCGACCCTTCCGGCAGGCTCTCGATGTAGTTATAGACGCCCCGCACCTCCGGCCCGACTTTGATCGCCAGACCCACCGGATAGAACAGCGGGATGAGCGTGCAGAGGCCGATCACCAGGAAGATGATCCGACGGTCGATCTGCAACATGCGTTCGGCGAAAGACATAAGCTACCGTGATCCGTGATGTGTCATCAGTGACGCGTGGGAAGAGCGCATTTCTTCACTCATCACCCATAACCCATTACTCATCACTCCTTCCCCCCGCCCAGGTACGATCGTTCGATGCCGAAGATGATCTTGAGCGACAGGGCCACGGCCCCCAGGCTGATGCCGATCAAAATGGCCCGTCTGACCGAGGCGTTGAGGACGTTCAAAATCCATTGGGTGAGGTCGCCGCTGAGGGGGATCAGATATTCCCCCAGCGGAACCCGGCCCGTCATGACGATGATGGCTGCGGCCAGGAGCACGGCGGCCTCCCGGCTGCGGGCCCGGAAGGACCGGTAGGCGGCCGAGGCGATGAAGAAGGCCAGGATTGCGAACATGGTGCCTTGGAGTGGGACCATCATGAAGTTGTAAATCCACCCGAAGGCGGTCATGGTCCCGTTCGTCACCTCTTTGCCGTTTCCCCAGAGCCCGATGACGATGGTGCCCAGCATCCCGGCATAGAGCACGAAGCTGTAGCCCCAGCCCGGCTCCTTCCGTCTGATCTTGACCGCGTGGATGTGAAACAAACTGGTGACCCCCAGGATCAAGGCGAAGCCCCCGATGATTTGGAGCCACTTTGTGACGCTGGTCAGCATCTCCTCGGAGGCCGGATGGGGCACGTAGTACTGGGCGGCAAAGACGATCCCCGTCACGAAGGTGATCAGCAGCGGCAGTTGTCGTTTCAGGAAGATCATTTCGAGTCCTTGAACAGATCCAGAAAGTACGTCGGCCAGTCCGCATGGAAGAGCACCCCGGCTGTGGCCAGGACCGTGCCTATCGCCAAGACGACGAGGATGACGCCCTTGCCGATGTCCTGCCCGCGCAAGGTTCCGACCTGGACCGGCTCGCGGGACAGGTAGGCGCTGGCGGCATAGAGTTCTTCCCCGATCAACGTATAGTCGCAGGTGGTGACGAAGAAGGGCAACTGGTGGTCCGAATCGGTGCCGGCGATCTGGATGGCGCCGGTGCTGGCGCCGGTCTCGGTCAGGAGCAGGGCTTCGGCAAAGTAGGACCCCATGAAGAAGTTGGCCGCAGGCTTCTTGCGCAACATCATCCCGTCCACCGCAGCCGTATAGCTGAACTGGTCGGTGGTGATGAAGAAGTTCGAATCCTTCTTGAAGGCGTCAGGCTTGCCCGCTTCCAAATAGGACTGTTTGGTGATTTCCTGGCAGACGGCCATGACGATCGGGTCCCGGTGGGGCACCATCAATTCGGTCTCGTAGGCCGCGACCCGCTTGGAAACCCGACCCAGGATCACGGCTGCCGCGATCGTCGAAGGCTCGCTCATGTCGCCGGCTCCCGTCAGATAGAGGATCGGCTTGCCCAGTTCCGTGGCCCGGCCGATCGCCTCATCGACTGCGTCGAGGCCGGGAATGCGCCGCAGGAAGATGTCGCGCCGTTTGGCCGAGGCGATCGATCCGATGATCACGGCTCCGAAAATGAGGGCCAGGAGGGCGTTGTTCGCCTGGTTCCAGTTGATCCAGTTCGGCTCAGGTACGGCCCTGGCTGTCCGAGCTTCCTGTCTCTGCCCGTCTTTGAGGGCCGCGACGGTGACGATATAGAGAGTGCCGTTGGTCAGTTCGACGCCTTTGCCTGACCTGATCTCGAACTGGTGGAAGTCTTGTGGCGCGGACCTGGTCCACCAGGGTCCCTTGGCGTCACGGACATAATGGGAATTGGCCGTGAATTCGGCAAGGACCTTCATGGCGGCGATTGAAGGCGGCTGCTCGGCGGCAAGCGGTTCTTTCGGCGTCTCGCCAAGCAGCACCTGGTAGTGGAGATCCGGGCTCTCGGATTCGACCGGGGCCCAGACGACCGTGAGGCTGCCTCCGGCATCGCTTGGCGTATCGAAGACCCGGAAGGTCTGGCCGGCAGCCAGTTCGGCGGCAGGAGCCGGCAGGGGCCAGACAAGGGCCACAAATAAGGCCAAGATGATGGATGATGTAAGCGCAATTATAAATGCACGATTACATGAGCTTATAATGCAATCCTTGAAGTGCCTGCCGATGTATTGATCGCGCATGGAGGCCGTCATCCTTCGATAATTTCCACATTGGCCCGTGGAATGACCACAGCCGTCTTGTCCGGGAATTCCACTTCCAAGACTCGCACCTGACTTTCCGTCTCGATCTGTCTCAGGTCGGTCGGAAGGGAGCGGACCTTTCCGATGTTCCCGAAGAGCGGGTCTCGGATAATCCTGACTTGGTCGCCGATCTGGATGCCGGCCCGTTCTTCCTTCCCGGGGCCGGCGTCTTCCTGCGTCGGCTGGGCCTGGGCGGATCGGGGGATGATGATTTCCGGTCGCATCACCCCTGCCCTGATCTGCGTGGCCCCAGAGATGCAGGCTTTCTGGCCGAGGTGTTGCGACAGCAACCCATAGGTCTTGGCCGCCATCGGAATGACGCCGAAGCCCTCGGTGAGGATCAGCGTGAACCCCACCCGTTCGGTCCCGGTGATCGCCACCCCCAGATCGTAGCCCATCAAGGCTCGAAGGTCCTTGTCGTGGATGCCGCCGACGACCAGGCCGGCCACGCCGATCTCCTTGGCCTTGGCCATGACTTCGGCCCCCATGAAGGAACCGCCCACCACGACCTTGCCTTTCATCGAAGGATTGAGATGGCCCGGCGTGAGCGGCTCATCCGGCCCCTTGACGGCCAGGACCAAGTCACCCCAGGTCTCGCCGCCGATCCCAAAGATGCCCTGGACCAGACTGCAGTCCGTCTCGACCGTGACCCCTTGGTTGGGATGGAGGTCCACGACCGTGCCATCGATGTAGGCCAATAGATCCAAGGATCGGGCCGGCTCTCGCAAGAGGACCTGGCCCGTCACGGTCGAGACGGAATCGACCGTGCCCTGGATGGGGGAACGGACTTCCGTCTTGAACCACTTGATCAAGGGCTTGTTCTCGGCGATCACTTGATCCTGCGCGATCGCCTCCCCTTCTTGTTTGACCATGTAGTCGCGAACCTCGTCCGGCGCGGCGCCGAGGAGGTTGGCGACGTTGACGACATGGACTTTCCCCGGCAACTGGGTCTGGGCCACGACCGTGTCGGCCTTGACCCGGTCTCCGATTGCGGCCGTGACTGTGCCGGGAATCGGCAAGAGCCGCCGCTTCCGAAGGACCGTCCGTTCCGTGACCGTCAGGCCTGGTGTGTAAGCGTGAGCCATAATCAGAGGTGAAAAGTTATAAAGTCGAAAAGTCTGACAGTCTCGGAAGCTTGGACTTGAAGACTTTTCAACTTTCTGACTTTTGGACTTCCTTCGGATACAAGTTCACTGCCTGATGCCAGCGAGTCAAGGCTTTGAGCCTGGCTTGGAGATCGGTCGGCAACTGCAAGGGCCTGCCCCGGCCATCCAGAAGGATGCCCACCGCGCCTCCCTTGACCTGACGGGAGACCGGCTCGCCCTTGCCGGAACCGAGGTCCACCTGTTTCCCCGGCCGCAACGAAACCTGCGCCTGCTCCTCCAAGCTCAAGGCGAAGACGCGTAACTCGCCAAAGGCCAAGGTGCCGCTTTCCGACTTGCGGCCGCCTTCGAACGTGATCGTGTAGTCGGCGCACTTCTCCCCGTCTGTGCCCTGTCCGATCGGCGCGATGCAGGTCCCCAGGTAGACCATGCAGTCGCGGGTGAAGACGTCGGTGGCGGCTTGTTCGTTGACCGTGGAGAGGACGCCGAGGTGCGGCATCATGAAGATGCTGTCCACGGACAATGTGGTAAAGCCCAGCGGTTCGTAAGCGTCCACCATCATGAGCATGGACTGGATGCGTCTGGGGGCATGGGACAAGATGCCGCCGCTGCCGACGATCAAGTCCAGTTTCAGCATGTCCACCAGGGTTTCGCCTGAGGCCCGCTGCTCGAAGATGTCGGAGATCGTCCGTTCCTGCTGCACGCCTTTCAAGCCCGTGGCCAGCGACTTGTGGTGCTCCAACGCCAGCCTCAAGGCTTCCCGCGAGATGGCCTGTTCTATCTGGAGTTCGTCCAGGGTCTGGGGCACCGTCGTCGGACGGATCATTTTGTTTTTGATCCGGTTGCGCAAGGTTTGTTCTTCGATCGTGAAGGGGACCCAACGCATGATGTTGTCCAGACCCGCTTCCAGGAGGACGTTGGAAATGCTGTAGGACATGCCCAGGTTGGCGCTCACGGTCCGGTTGAAGACGCCGCCGAAGACCGAGAAGACGTCCGTTGTCGCTCCGCCGATGTCCACGCCGATCAGGTTCAGATGCTCCCGTCCGGCAATGGCCTGCATGATGAGTCCGACCGCGGCGGGGGTCGGCATGATCGGCGCGCCGGCCCATTCGATCAGCTTCTTATAGCCCGGCGCCTGGGCCATGACGTGTTCCAGGAACAAATCGTGGATTTTCTGACGGGCCGGCCCCAGGTTTTCCCGCTCCGGCGTCGGGCGGAGATTCTCGGTGACGACCAGGGCGGTCTTGTCGCCCAGGATTTCCGTAACCCGTTTCCTGGCGTCCTTGTTGCCGGCATAGATCAAGGGCAGCGAATAGGTCAGGCCCAGCCTGGGATGAGGATCGGCCGCGGCAATGTACTCGGCCATTTCCACCACGTGGGTGACGGTGCCGCCGTCCGTCCCGCCGGACAGCAGGATCATGTCGGGACGCAGCGAACGAATGCGCTCGATTTTCTCGTGCGGCAGGCGGCCATCATTGGCGGCCAGCACGTCCATGACGATCGCGCCAGCCCCCAGCGCGCAGCGTTGCGCGCTCTGGCCGGTGATGTTCGCCACGACCCCGGCCACCATCATCTGCAGCCCGCCCCCGGCGCTGCTGGTGGAGACGTAGATGTCCACGCCGACTTTGGCTGAGCCGGCCTCGCCACGGCTTGGCGTGATGATACGGTCCCCGTCCAGAATCTTGCGTCCCGACAGCTCCTCCACTTCGGCGATCGCGTTCAGGACGCCGCGCGTCACGTCTTCGAAGGGGGCCTCGACGGTCGTGGGCGCTTCCCCTCGGAAGGTCTGCCGGTACTCGTTGCCGACCTTTTCGATCAGGATGGCTTTGGTCGTGGTGCTGCCGCAGTCGGTGGCGATGATGACTGAGAGAGGCTGGGACGGTTGACGTTGGGCGGCTTCCGGCGAGGCGGCGATCATCGAGGCTCTATCTTTCCTGACTCGGCTTTTGATTCGATGAGGGCAATCAGGCGCGGGATGGAATCGCGTCTCTCAAGCAGATGGGCGGCTCTTTCGATTTCTTTGGCGTTGCAAGCCAGGTCAAGGATAGGAGTGAGAAAATGCAGAGCTTGGCTGCCGAGGAAATTCATTGGTCCGGCTGATTCCAGGAAAATGACCCCAGGATCAGCCATATGGCGAGAGACGATTTCGGTCGCCACCTTTTCAAGCAAAACTAAATCTTCGGATGAAAGGGGCTGCCCTTCCGGTTCGACCGCAAAAGCGTGGCTGAGACCGGCTTTTAGCCCGTCGATCTTACTGGTCAGTTGCGCTTTGAGACTTGTGGCCATTAAGAGGAAAGTCCAAGAAATTCAGCGATGATGGCATTATAGGGAGGGGTCCGAGGAGAGTCAATTAAGGGCCGTGAAGGTGAGGCCGTTGTCGCTTAAATGCCAAAATGTAAAGATGGAAGCCCAGGCAGGAGTTTTTGCCGCTGAAGACACCTCCGGGGGCACCCAACTAAGCCTTGCCCACTCGAAGCCTGTAAACTCGGCCGCAGCGGCCTCACACAGTACAGGCTTCGCCGTTGCACTGCCCCATGCAAGCGCAGAGCAACGGGCGTGGGCTGCGGCAAGTTGTGTCCCGCCCCCTCCGGCGATAAGCGGCAAAACTCCTGCCTGAGCTTCTTAAGGAGGCAGCGTGACATTACCACTTGATCGCTCTAATATACTGGCTAATAGCCGTTGAAACTGGATCAGAAATATTCCGCTGAGGCTGTTGCAGTACATTCATTAGTTGTATGTTTCGAGGTATCCCGTTGTGAATACCCCAAATAGCATTCTGCAATCTTATGCAGATGCGTTTCGAGACCTTGTGAATGCACGCGTCCGAGGTAAGAACGCCTCGCCGTCCACAGCTTTGAGACTCAACGCTGAACGAGATTGGAGCTTCGTGTGCGTGGCGATGGACGTCGTGGGGGACGCTTCGTTAGCGATTGAGAGTTTTCTTAAATTCTCGCTGGACGGCCCTACTCGTTACGAAGATGTTGGGGAGCGCTACTTAAGATTGTATGGTTTGTTGTGCGCTGCATACGTTCAGCAACAGGCTGTCTTGAAGCTCTACTCGCTCATGAATTGCCCAAATCCAAAAGACATTCAGGCAACCTTCAATAAATTGGAGATCAGAACTCTGCGGCATCAGATTGCGTCGCATAGCTTAGATTTCCTAGAACCAGGGGTGGGTAGAAAGCGCGCCTTTGTTCCGGTGCGCATATGCCTTTCTGGCTTTAGTTGCACTGTCACAGAGAACAGAGGTGATACAAGCCGAACCGTCAAGCTTGACGACGCGCTGGAAGCCCACTGCAGGGTAGTCACGGAAATTCTGGACAAGACATATGAGAAGTCCGTGAGAACCCTCTTCAAGGGGCAGACTGCAAAAATTGCGGAGTTCTCCAAAAAGCTGGCCGATCTTCGTTTCCTGAGAGATGGAAACCTAATCTTTCACATTGGCGAGAAAGGCGAGCAAAGGGAGATACGAGTCGTATTTGTTGAGCCACGTATGCCAACTCGCTCAACGACAATGCGAACAAAAAAGACCAGACCGCGCACGTTAGTTTGACCGTTCGGTCGCAGAAATAGTGACAAGTTACCCTTTGTAAGAAGTCCTATCAATTCATCGTCGGCCGGAAGGGTTGGGCATAGGCTTAACTAAGCCCAGCCCAAAGATGTGGACAGGTTTGCAAGTGGCCTGTCCACATTCCATTTCTCTCTTTTGCCTCGGCTGGGAGGGATGGGCATGGAGGCGTTCGGCATGGCGAGAGCAAGGCAGCAGTAGGAGTGAAGGTGCCGGTTGCCGTTCCGGTAATCCAGTGAGGCGGCCGGCCAACAGCACGATTCCAAGAGCGTTATAACTTCAGCGCATCATGCCGACGCCGGAGTTGTCCGCCCTCCGTCAGCCGTTACAATCTTGGGGTGCCGCGAGAGGCGCGGAAGCCGAGGATGCATGCTTCCGCCGCCCCTCGTCAGCCGATCTGATCACAGCTCCCCGCACAACTTGATAGAGCCATTTCGTTTGCCCTGTGTAGTGGTCGCACCATGGGGCATA
>VGXD01000050.1 GCA_016873525.1 Nitrospira sp.
CGGATTCTTGGGGTCATAGCGCATCACGGAGAAAAAGAGTGCCGCCACGATATCGGCGGCCGAGCAGCAACTGGACGGATGCCCGCTACCGGCTTCCGACGTGGCGCGCACGCTCTCGATCCGGAGGTGAACCGCCTTGTTGCTGATCGCTGCGATGAGGGCATCCTGTGTGGTGCGAGCTGCCATGGCATTCTCTCCTTTTTTTCTCTCGTCGAGGTCGGAGTAACTCTAAACAAAGAACGGTCGTCCGTCAATGTAAAGCGTGCGAAACGGCCCGTCGTTCTACAGGGCCGCCACCCGCCCTTCCTGCGGCAGGAGACGAAATTGCGTAATCGCGTAGGAGACCGGACGGCCGACCTCGAACCGTCGCTCACGAAACTCTTCCTTGTTCATGCGCGAACGCAGGATCAGCCCGCCCTCGGTTTCGATTTCCAGCCGGTAGGCAACGCCCAGAAAATAAATACGGCGGAGCTTCGCCTTCAGGGGCCACTGCATGGAGTCTTCCGAAATCTGCACGTAATAGGGACGAAACCCCACCTGGACCCGGTGGCCGTCCGGGAAGCCCGTCACGGGAAACTCCAACCCTCCCACACGCGCCAGATTGCCGCGCACCTCGGCCTCCAGGATATTCATCGAACCGATGAAGCGGGCGACGAATTCCGTCGCCGGCTCTTCGTACACCTCGGCCGGCGATCCGTCTTGCTCCAGCTTCCCCTTCGAGAACACGATGATGCGGTCCGACACCTCCATCGCTTCTTCCTGGTCGTGCGTCACGAACAAGCTGGTCACGTTCAGGTTGTCGTGCAAGCGGATCAGCCACTCCCGGAGTTCCTGCCGCACCTTCGCGTCCACCGCTCCGAAAGGCTCATCCAGCAACAGGACGCTGGGACGGGGCGCCAGGGCCCTGGCGATGGCCACCCGCTGGCGCTGCCCGCCGGACAATTGATGCGGGTAGCGGTCGCCCAGCCCGTCCAATCCCATCAGGCGCAAGAGGTCCGACACTCGAGGGGCCATCTCGGCCTTCTTCCACTTTTTGATTTTGAGCCCGAACGCGATGTTCTGAAACACCGTCAGGTGTTTGAAGAGGGCGTAGTGCTGAAACACAAACCCGATGTTGCGTTGCTGGACGGGGAGGTCGTTGACGCGGAGGCAGTCGATGAAGATGTCGCCGCCGGAAGGAGTCTCCAGCCCGGCGATCATGCGCAGGACCGTGGTCTTGCCGCTGCCGCTGGGACCCAAGAGTCCGAGCAGTTCCCCCTCCTTCACGCCGAAGGACACGTCGGAAACGGCCTCCACCGAGCCGAACCGTTTGGACAGATGCCGAACTTCAATCTTCACAGATCGTCCTCTCGCGCGGCGTCAGGCCGCGCCGGCCGCGACCCGCGATCGGGCCACTTCAAGCAAGACCAGAATGACAAAGGAGACCGCGATCAACGTCGCCGCCACCGCATAGGCCCCCACGTAATTGAAATCCACGTAACTTTGATAGATGTGGAGGGTCGCGGTCTGCGTCAACATGAGCACGTTCCCGGACACCACCAACACGGCCCCGAACTCGCCGATGGCCCGAGCCGTCGTCAAGGTGGCGCCATAGACCATTCCCCAGCGGACCGCCGGAAGCGTGACTTTGAGAAACACCTGCCACTCGTTCGCGCCCAGCGTCCTGGCGGCTTCCTCTCCGTCCGTGCCGACGGCCTGCAGCAGCGGCGTCAGTTCGCGGACGACGAAGGGAAAGGTCACGAAGAGAGTGGCCAGCACCATGGCCGGCAGGGCAAACAGCACCTTGACCTCCAAGGTCCCGAAAAAGGTTCCCAGGATGGCGTCCGGACCGAATAGGAGGACGAGCATGAAGCCCGCGATCACCGGCGACACCGCGAAGGGCAGGTCGATGAGGCCGCTCAACAGGGTCCGCCCTCTGAACTGCTGCCGGGCCAGGACCAGGGCCGTCACCGTGCCCAGAACGACATTCACAACCAACACGATCGCGGTGATTACGGCGGTCAGCCGGAATCCGTGCAGCGCCTCGGGGCGAGTCACTTCGTCCCAGAAAACGGCCACCCCCCCCTGAAACGATTGCGTGCACAGGTAGGCAAGGGGCCCGATCAGGAGGATGCCGAAGTAGAACCAGACTGTGGCAATAAGGATTCGTCGCATCGTCACCCACGCAAGGCCGGCAAGACCGGAGGGACCGCAACCGGCTCGGGCCGTGACCGGCGCCACCGACTGATGACGGCCGGCAGGCGCTCGCCCGGCGGCCGGGTGAGCCGTTCCAACAGCACCAAGGCCGCAAATGATATCAGGAGGATCAGCACGGAGACCGACGTAGCGCCCCTCGGATTATAGCTTTCGATCTCGCCATAGACATAGACCGGCGCCACTTGCGTCTTCATGGGAATATTGCCGGCGACGATGACGATCGCGCCGAACTCGCCCAACGCGCGGACGAAGGTCAAGAAGAGCCCGGTCAGGAGGCCGGGCAATACGCTCGGGATCGTCACCTTCCAGAACGTCACCCAACGCCCGGCGCCCAGCGTGAAAGCCGCTTCCTCCTGGTCTCGCTCCAATTCCATCAGGACCGGCTGGAGAGACCGAATCATAAAGGGCATCGTGACGAAGACCATCGCCAGCACAATGCCGGGAACGTTGTACAAAACCTCGATGCCGCCGCGCTGCAGCCAGGCCCCCAGGGGACTGGTGGCTCCATAAAGGGCGGCGATCATCAATCCGGCGACCAGCGTCGGAATGGCAAAGGGAAGATCCACCAAGGCGTTCAGAAACCACCGTCCCGGAAACTCATACCGGACCAGAACCACGGCCGAGAGGGTGCCGAAGACGGCATTGATCGCCGTCGCCGCCAGCGCGGCTTCCAGCGTCAGCACAAGGGCCGCCGCAGCCTGGGGCTGCACGATGTCCTCGGAAAACCGGCCGAGGCCGCCGACCAGCGATTGCTGTCCAATGACCAAGAGCGGCAGCAGGATCAGCACCAGCACATAGCCGATGGCTGTCGATCGGAGGGCAAGACTCACCAGTTGACGTGCATTCATCCTGACACCTTCATGCCGTTTCTCATGTCTTACCGGCGCGTCCTACTTACCCCGCGCCAGGTCTTCGACCGCTTTCGTCCAAGCCCCTTGCGGTCCAAAGAGCAGCCCTTCGACCTTCGTCCATCCGCCCAAGTCCCCGATGGTAAACAGCCGGGCAGGGACGGGGGATAGCATAGCTGCCTGCGCGCCGGGAGCGGCCGGTTGAACGGGCCTGAAGCCGACCTCCCGGAAGGCTCGTTGCGCCTCCTCACCCTGAAGGAAGGTCACAAAAGCTTCGGCAAGGTCGCGCACGCGGTGTTTGTCCACGTTGCGATCGACGAGGGCCACGGGGTTTTCGATCAGGACCGTTTCAGCCGGAATCACCAGTTCGTAGGGCCTGCCGCTCTTGATGCGGGGCAGCAATTCGTTTTCGTAGGTGACGATGACATCCCCGACGCCACGCTCAAAGGTCGTGACCGATTCCCGCCCGCTCTTGTCCATGACCTTCACGTTCTTCTGGACCCGCTTCAGGAGATCTGTCGCATAGGCATCAGGCGAGCCCTTCGTTGCGGCCGACCGTTGTTCGGCCAACTTGAGTCCCGCCCCATAGATGGCGATGATGTCCCACATGGCGCCGCCGGACGTCTTCGGGTTGGGATAGAGGACTTCCACGCCGGGCCTGGCAAGATCTTCCCAGGTCTGAATGTTCTTGGGATTCCCTTTTCTGACGCCGAACGCCACCAGCGATGCCGTGACGATGCCACGCTGCGGACCGCTCCGCCAATTATGTGCGACCAGCCCGGCCTTGGCGATTTGTTCAATATCCCCCTCAAGCGACAAAGCGGCGATGTCGGCTTCGAAGCCCCCCACGATAGCCCGCGCCTGCGCCCCCGAGGCGCCGTAGGAACTGCGGATGCGGACCTCCTGACCGGTGCGTTGTTTCCAGAAACGCTGGAAGGCGGGGATGATCTGCTTCTCGTAAGCCTCCTTCGGCACGCTGTAGCTGGCCAGGATCAGTTCGCGCGGCTCCGCTGCGACGGTCTGTGCGACAGGCTGCAACAGGGCCATCACCGAGACCAGGACCGCGCCCGCGAGGAATGCCACGGGCAGCGAAGACATACGGTCAGCGCCAAGGAATCGCATCGGAACCCTTTCCGCCTGTCTGACGGGCAAAATCGCTCAACGTGTAGTTGTCGAGGATGTCAGCGATCGCGTTGCGAACGCCCAGCATTACCTGCTGGATCGGGCAAGAAGGTTTGTCCGCATAGGGGCAATCGCGGCATTTTTGATAGGCCGTCTTGCTGACACAGGCAATCGGGGCCAGGGGACCATCCAGCAGACGGATGACTTGTCCCAAGGTAATTTCATCCGGCGGCTTGATGAGGCTATACCCTCCGGTGACGCCGCGCTTACTGGACAGCAGCCCCGCGTTCTTAAGCGTAAGGAGGATTTGCTCGAGGAATTCGATGGGAATGTTTTGGCGGTCGGCGATTTGATGTCGCTGAATCAGCGACCGCTTACTATAGTGCGCCGTCAATTCAAGGAGGGCCCTGAGCGCGTATTCACTTTTCTTAGAGAATTTCATTTTTCTCTCAATTCTAAACTGAGTCAGTAAATTATGCCTACAATAGACGAACGATTGGTTCTCGTCAAGATGTCAGAGGCTAAGCCAACGCATGAAGAGGCATTCGAAGCCAGCCGATCTGCCTTGACAGAAGAATGAGATTCTTGTTACTTTAACGGCGCTTCCGAGGGCTGCGTGCCACGGGAGCGAGCCTCTTGGGCGTCAACCTAGCCCGGCATAACTCTGCGCGACAACGGCAAGGAATATCCGTGACTCTCCAGGAGTTAATCCTCTCCCTCCACCGCTATTGGGCTGACCAAGGCTGCATCATTCATCAACCCTATGACCTGGAGATGGGGGCCGGCACATTCCATCCGGCGACGTTTCTACGCGCCCTTGGCCCTGAACCCTGGCGAGCCGCCTACCCGCAGCCCTGCCGCCGCCCAACCGATGGACGCTACGGCGAAAACCCGAACCGGATGCAGCACTACTACCAGTATCAGGTTGTGCTCAAGCCCTCCCCCGACGACATTCAAGCTCTCTATCTTGACAGTCTGTCCCGCCTTGGAATCAACCCCAAGCAGCATGACATCCGCTTCATCCAGGACGACTGGGAGTCGCCGACCCTGGGCGCATGGGGACTCGGGTGGGAAGTGCGGCTGGACGGGATGGAAATTACACAGTTCACGTATTTCCAGGAAGTCGGCGGCATCGAGCTCAATCCGATTACCGTCGAGATCACCTATGGCACCGAGCGGATCGCGATGTACCTCCAACAAGTGGACAACGTCTACGATTTGGCCTGGACCGACGGAGTCACCTATGGGGACATCCACCTGGAAACGGAGCGGCAATTTTCGACATACAATTTCGAAGCCTCGGATGCCTCCATGCTGGCCGCCACGTTTCACACTTTCGAATCGGAGTGCACGCGGTTGATCGAGCAGGGCCTCATGCTACCGGCCTATGACTACTGCATCAAAACCTCGCACATCTTCAACCTCCTGGATGCGCGGGGAGCCATCAGCGTGGCGGAGCGGACCGGCTACATCGCCCGCGTCAGGGCTTTGGCCTACCGCTGCGCGGAGGGCTACGTCGCCCTGCGGGAGAACTTGGGATTCCCCTTGCTGAAACGGCAGACGCGCGCCGCAACGCCTCGCCGCGGCAAACCATAACCTAGACCTTGGCAATGAACCGAGCGCCGAAAAAGAAACCGACAAAAAGCAAGAAACCGGCGGCCCGGCGGGGAACGGCACCGGCTGCGGAACTTCTCTTCGAGATCGGGACGGAGGAGCTGCCCTACCAGTTCGTACCCCTCGCGCTTCGAGCCCTCGAAGACTCGGCCCTGCGTCTTTTCAAAGAGCATCGCCTGACCCATGGCCCCCTGCGAACATTCGGCACACCCAGACGACTGGTCCTGGTCGTCGAAGCCCTTGCGGCCCATCAAGCCGCCACCATCAAGGAAACCATGGGGCCGTCCAAGGCCGTAGCCTTCGACGCGCAAGGCCAGCCGACCAAAGCCGCCCTGGGCTTTGCCGGTTCACAGGGAGTCGCCATCGGCGACGTGGAGATTCGGCAGACACCCAAGGGCGAATACCTCTGCGCGGTCAAGCGCGAAGCGGGGCGACCGACCCAGGCCGTCTTATCCGACTGCCTGCCGGTGCTGATCGCCGGCCTGTCCTTCCCCAAGTCCATGCGCTGGAACGAGACCGGCATGAAGTTCGCGCGCCCCATCCGCTGGCTCCTGGCCCTCTACGGAGGCAAGACCATCGACTGCCAGGCCGGCGGGGTCAAGGCCGGCAACAGGACCCGTGGGCACCGCTTTCTCGGCCCGACAGGCTCGGCGCAAACCCAGGGCATTCCCGTCAAAGACTTCACGTCCTATCTGAGCGCGCTGGAACGCCACGGCGTGGTGCCGGACCACAGCCGGCGGCAAGCCATGATCCTCGCGCAACTTGCCGGCCTCGCCAAGTCGGTCCGGGGGCTGGCACATCGGGACGAGGACCTCCTGGAACAGGCCGTCCATACCGTCGAATATCCCCATGCCATTCTCGGATCGTTCAACCCGCAGTACCTCGCCCTTCCCAAAGAAATCCTCATGACCTCGATGAAAGAACACCAGGGCTTCTTCTCCCTCGTGCAGAAAGACGGCACCCTGCTGCCGCGATTCATCTCGATCACGAACATGAAGCTGGCGAACATGACCGTGATCGGCAAAGGCAACGAGCGGGTCTTGGCGGCCCGCCTGGCCGACGCCAAGTTCTTCTTCGACGAAGACCGCAAGATCAGGCTGGCCGACCGGGTGGAACGACTCAAAGGCGTCACCTTTCACCAAAAGCTCGGCTCCCTCTATGAGAAACAGCGGCGAGTCAAACACCTGGCGGAACGACTGGCTCTCATGTGCGCCTTGGACCATGACACCCGTCGAGACTCTGCGCGGGCGGCCGAACTCTGCAAGGCCGATCTGACCACCGGCATTGTCGGCGAGTTCCCCATCCTCCAGGGCATCATGGGAGGGGAGTACGCCAAGCACGACGGGGAGTCGGAGGGGGTCTCTCGGGCCATCGCCGAACAGTACCTGCCTCCTTCCATGGAAGGAGCCATTCCCAAGACCGTCGCAGGTCAGGTCCTCTCCCTGGCCGACCGGCTCGATACGGTGTGTTCGTTTTTCCACGTCGGGCTCGTGCCCTCCGGCTCCGAAGATCCCTTCGCCCTTCGGCGCAATGCCCTGGCCATCGTTCGCATCGCCCTGGAGGGGCAACTGCCTCTCAACCTGAGCGAACTGGCAAGCCATGCCGCAGAGTTGCTGACCGCCACGGGTTGCAAGCCGGCCGCCTCCTCCAACGATGCTGTGAGCTTTATCCTGGAGCGTCTCCGGTACTATGGCCGCACGGTCGACGGCCTGCGCGACGATGTCATGCAGACCGTCCTCAAGCCGGCCCCGGGGTCTCGATGGAACCTCTTGGCCCTCTACGCCAAGATGAAGGCCCTCCAGACGATCACCACGAGAGCGGAGTTCGATCCCTTGATCATCGGGTTCAAGCGGGCCCATCGTATCGTCGAGAAGGAACAGTGGGCGCAGGAAGACATCGAACCGACGCGGTTCCAGCATCCATCCGAGGTGGAACTCTACAAAGCGCTGGATGCCGCCAGGCTCCAGACCCCCTTCGCCATCGAGCAGGGGGACTATGCCAAGGCCCTCGACAGCCTCGTGGCCCTGAAACCGGCCATCGACGGATTTTTCGAGGGGGTCATGGTGAACGCCGAGGATGAGGCGCTCAGAGCAAATCGGCTCTCGTTGCTCTATGCCGTGGACCGCCTCTTTCTGACGTTCGGTGATTTTTCGCAAATCGTGGTACAGGGGACCTGAGCCGGTGAGAGGCGATGGGTGCAGCCAAGGCAGAGTCGGCCCAGTCCGTGGAGCCGGAGGAACGAGCCAGGCGGCTGACGCGTTATACCTATGGCGTCTCCGCCGCCATGATCCTGCTCTGCAACGCCGTCTTTCTGCTCGGCCTCTGGGGCAGCGGGATCAACCTGGACGGCCTGATCAGAACCCCCGATCTGTTCGATCCCGCCCGGGATATCTGCTTGCGCTTGAGCTGGCAGAAAGTGACCGGCGCAGCGGAGCCCGTGCGGCTCTGTCAGGAGTGGATCAACCTTTCGGACCCCTCGGGCGACACGCACGTCTTTCAGCGCGACGTCGCGGTCGTCCAGGGAGCCGACGGCAAACTCTATTTCGACCAGCCGGCCCGCGTGGACTATCGGCTCTTCCTGCTGGGCGCCTTTGTCGTAGCGGTCATTGCCGGCGGCCTGAAGCTCAAACGACACTTGATCGCCAGGTACCGGCTCCGGCTGGATGGATCGGAGCCTCGGACCTCGGCAATGTCCCCCTAGGTTCATCTCGGACGTTCGATTAGACTTTCTGGAGGAGACGCAGCGTGGGCACAAAGCAATGGGTCTACTACTTCGGCGACGGCAAAGCCGAAGGCACCGGCAAGATGAAAGAACTGCTCGGCGGCAAAGGGGCCGGCCTGGCGGAAATGACCAATCTGAAAATTTCCGTGCCGGCCGGCTTTACCATCTCGACCGAAGCTTGCGTCGAGTACTACCGCCGGAAAAAGACCCACCCGGCGGGCATGTGGAATCAAGCCCTGCACTCCCTCAAGCGGGTGGAGCGGTCGATGGGCGCCCGCTTCGGCGATCCCGCCAACCCGCTCCTGGTATCGGTCCGTTCCGGCGCCAGGGCGTCGATGCCGGGCATGATGGACACGGTGCTGAACGTCGGCTTGAACGAGCGGACGGCCGAAGGGCTGGCCGCCAGAACCAAGAACCAACGGTTCGCCCAAGACAGTTACCGGCGCTTCATCACGATGTTTGCCAGCGTGGTCATGGGCGTGTCGCGCGAACGCTTCGAGGAACTGCTCCAGCACATGAAGGCGTCCCATGGCGTGAAGCAGGACACGGACCTGGATGCCACGGCCTTGAAAGAGCTGGTCCGCCAGTTCAAGCAGGTGGTGCGGAAGGAAACCGGACGGGACTTCCCCGAGGACCCGATCGAACAACTCCGGATGGGCGTCGATGCGGTCTTTTCCTCCTGGTACGGAGCCAGGGCCGTCACCTACCGACGCCTCTACGACATCCCGGATAGTTGGGGCACGGCCGTCAACGTCGTCGCCATGGTCTTCGGCAACATGGGCGAGACCAGCGGCACCGGAGTCGCCTTTACCCGCAACCCGGCCACCGGCGAGCCGGTCTTCTTCGGTGAATGCCTGCTCAACGCCCAGGGGGAGGACGTCGTGGCCGGCATCCGCACGCCGCTGCCGGTCGCCGACCTCGCCAAGACCCTCCCGCGCGCCTATCAGGAGCTGGTCAAGACCTACCGCACGCTCGAACGCCATTACCGCGACATGCTGGACCTAGAATTCACGATCCAGGAGGGCAAGCTCTACATGTTGCAAACCCGGGTCGGGAAACGAACCGGCATCGCGGCGGTCCGCATCGCGGTCGACTTGGTCGATGAAGGCGTGATCGACAAACGCGAAGCCGTGCTCCGCGTCGGACCGGAGCAATTGTCCCAGTACCTGTACCCCATCTTCGACGCGGCGGAAGAAAGCCGGCACCAGTCCATCGGCAAGGGCCTGCCGGCTGGCCCCGGCGCCGCAGCCGGAAAAATCGCCCTGACTCCCGAGCGGGCGGTGGAGATGCAGGCGCGGGGAGAACGCGTCATCCTGGTCCGGCAGGAAACCAGCCCGGACGACATTCACGGCATGCACGCGGCCCTGGGCTTCCTCACCGCCAGGGGCGGCATGACCTCCCACGCCGCCGTGGTCGCGCGGCAAATGGGGAAAGTCTGCGTGGCCGGGTGCGACGCCATCGAGGTCACCGACGGCGCCACGGTCAAGATCGGAGGCCGGCTCTTCAAAGAAGGGGACTATCTGTCCATCAACGGCTTCACCGGCCATGTGTACGGCGGCGACATTCCGGTGGTGGCCTCCGAGGTCATCCAGGTGATTCAAGACAAGCTGGAGGTGCGGCGGTCGGAGAAGTATCAGCGCTTCTCGGCCTTCCTGCAATGGGCCGACGAGTTCCGCACCTTGAAGGTTCGGGCCAATGCGGACATCCCCGATCAAGCGATGATCGCGCGGGGGTTCGGGGCGGAGGGCATCGGGCTCTGTCGCACCGAGCACATGTTCTTCGCCGAAGACCGCATCCCGATCATGCAACGCATGATCCTGGCTCGAACGGCGAAAGAGCGCGAGGGCTACCTGGACCAGTTGCTGCCGCTGCAAAAACAAGACTTCATCGGCTTGTATCGGCAGATGCAG